>CAZDDY010000010.1:15375-16529 GCA_964504455.1 uncultured Candidatus Saccharibacteria bacterium
ACAGCTTCTGTAATTTTCTCCCCAAGTTTTGCTTCAACATCAGCTTTTATTTTAGAAAGTATCATTGCGGAAATTTCCTCAGGTCGCTTCCATTCTTCACCAATTTTCACTTCAATACCTCCACCTTCTGCTTCACGAACTTTAAAAGGAAGTGTTCCTAGATCCTTTTGTACTTCGGGATCACTATACATATGACCCATAAATCGTTTGATTTCGTAGATAGTGTTTTCAGGATTTGTGACTGCTTGTCGCTTTGCTAAGAGTCCTACAAGTCTGTCACCGTTCTTTCCGCGCGCAACAACAGAAGGGGTTGTTCGTGCACCCTCGATATTTTCAATTATTTTTGGCTGTCCTCCTTCGATAATTGCGACAGCTGAGTTTGTTGTTCCTAAATCGATTCCAATTATTTTTGACATATAATTACTCTTCTTTTTTGTTTTTATTTATAAACAATGCGACTTTTGCTCCACGAAGGACATTTCCTTTCACCTTGTATCCTTCTTGAATTACTTTTTCTATGGTGTGATCTTTCTTTTCATCATCTGTTTCTATTGAAGCTACTGACTGATGAATGTTTGGATCAAAGTGATCTCCAGGTTTTGGCTCGATTAACTCCATTCCGTAATCTCTCAAGGTGTTTTCAAACTGACTTTTTATATACTCGATTCCCTTTCTCCATGCTTCATCAACTTTTTCCCACACTTCTCTATTTCTCATTGCTGAGTTGAAATTGTCGAGCGCTGGAAGCATTGATTCAATAAATGATTCGTTCAGATATTTTCGTGACTCATCTCTTCGTTTCTCTTCATCTTTTCTATAGTTTATAAAATCTGCTCTTTCTTTCTGCCAATTTAGTAAATACTCCTTTTTTTCTTTTTCAGCTTCCTTTAGTTTCTTTCTCAGATTCTTTAACTTCTCTTCAAGTGTTCCTTCCATTTCCACTTCATCAGTATCTTCGAACGAAACATCATCGACTTCTTCCTCAATATTTGGAGAATTATCGTGATTTTCTGCTTTTTTATCTTTTTCTTCACTCATATTTCTTATTATATTCGAACTTTTAATTTTGACAAGTATTCTGCTGTGGCAAAATCATTGTCAAATATGTTTATATGATATATAGTAAGCTTATGTCAAGTAAATCAGCTAAAAAT
>CAZDDY010000011.1:0-15058 GCA_964504455.1 uncultured Candidatus Saccharibacteria bacterium
TGTCAATTGGTTCTTGAAATCAGTTTTGACAATATAAGAATTTCATACTATAATTATATTTGAGAATTCCCTTTTAAAAACCAAATCAGCAAATTATGCCACACACACATTCGCCGTGAATTTAATTTATGGATGGGGTATTATTTATTTTTTTCATACTTAAATTAAAAGAACATGGCCACAAGAAATCGACTGAGAGAAGTCAACACTGATGAAATGGACCTTTTGGAAATTTCCCAGAAATTCAACTGCCAAAGCGGTACAGTAAGCGGAAAAAATGCCGTACTGTTTACAATGGTTCCCGATGGTATAAAATCCATTGTCGAAAAAAAAATGAGGCAAAAGAAGTTAAACGGTGAACCAGTGAATATTACTGCTGATATCAGAATTTATTCCGAAAACATGTATCAGGTGGTAAGACGAGCAGTAGATGAAAGACTGCAAATCAAAACCCACTTCGGTATTTATGTAGCACAAGATCCAAGTGCTACACCAGAACGACCCCTATTCAGCCTCTATGCGGTTCTTCACGAAGAACAATAAGGCAACAAAGCGGACCCTCCCGGGCCCGCTTCTTTTTTTTGTTTATCTTATTTCGTACGTAATTGTCACGTATGATGAATATTTATTCTCTCCTTTTGGAAGCTCAACCGGGGTTGCACCTCCTAGACCAGCTGCTTCAAGTTTCATATCACGTGCATAATACATCGGTGGAATTGCTCCATTTCCATTTTCTGAAAAGTTAACGACACGCACCAAACGGACGCCGAGTTGTTTTGCAAGTATTTTAGCTTTTGTTTCAGCGTCAGCAATTGCTTTTCCTCGTGCTTCATTTTGTATCTCTGTATCATTATCAACAATAAAGTTAGGGCCGGAGAGATTTGTAACACCTTTATCTCCAAGTCCTTGCGAGACAGCACCTGCGTCATCTGCATTTCTAACTTTTACAGAAAAAGATCTACTTGCTTCATATCCACGAATAACTGGCTTCTGTGTAGGACACGGATAGGAAAAACATTGAATCTGTGGATAATCATATTGCGGATAAAAATTATCTGAAGTGGTTTTAATATCTTTTTCTTCAACACCTTTTGACTTCAAGAATTCAACGGCCTCAGTTGTTTTTGTGTTTACATATTCCTGTGCCTCTTTTACAGTTTTTGCTTCTTTGGAAATAGTGAAATTAATTTCTGCAACATCAGGTACCGCAAATGCTTCACCCTCACCCGAGATACTAATTTGGCTTGTCTCGCCAATCGCGCGTGAAGAGTAGCTATAGTCTTTTATTCCTTGAAGGAATTTAACAAAAAAGAAAAGCGAAAGAATGACCAAAAGGAGACCGAAGGTTTTTTGAATCCTTTTATTTGTGAATAAATGAATTGTGCTTTGTTCCATACAATATATATTTTGTTACTTATAATCTCTAAGACGAAGTATACGCGACTCTCTTACAGTAATCCACTAGGCTAGTTCATGATATCTGAGACAATCTTTCCATCAGCTAAAATAATAGTTCTGTGTGCTAACTTTGCATACTCGGGCTCGTGAGTGACCATAACAATAGTCTGGCCTTCCTTATTCAGGTCAAGAAATGCTGACAACACATTATCTGAGGTCTCTGAATCAAGATTTGCTGTCGGCTCGTCTGCAAAAATAATCTTTGGTTCATGAGCGATAGCTCGCGCGATTGCGACTCTTTGCTGTTGACCACCTGAAAGCTGGCTCGGAAGATTATATAATCTGTCACCAAGTCCCACTCGTTCAAGTGCTCGCTTTGCTTGCATAACTGCTTCTCTTTCGGTCTTCCCTTGCATTAAAAGAGGTGCGACAACATTTTCAAGTGCTGTCAGTGATGGCAAAATTGCATAATCCTGAAAAATATATCCCAAAACTGATAACCGCATAAATCCTCTTTCTTTTTCCGGAAGTGCTGTTACCAAAACGTTATCGATGTAAATTTCACCCTCTGTTGGCATGTCTAAAAGTCCTAAGTGGTACAGAAGCGTTGATTTACCTGAACCAGATTTTCCAGTAATTGTAATAAACTGTCCTTCAGGTACTTCAAGATTCACATTGTTTATTGCAACAATTTCTGAATCACCATTTTTAAAAATTTTTGATAAGTTCTGTGTTCGTATCATACAATTATCTTCCTAAAATAGCTGAAAGTGTGTTTTGTCTAATAACCAAGCGCGCTGGGATGTATCCTGCAATCATTGTTGAAATCAGTAATATTAATGCCTTCATAAATGTGCCAGGAATCGTCGCAACAAGGATTCCATCAGAGAATGGAAAATTAATCGGATTTTCAGCAAAAAATGGTTTCAATAAGGCAAAAACAATAACTATGCCGATAATTGAGCCTGCAATAGCGTAAAAGATTGATTGCAAAACATATGAAATAGTAATAGCCCGAGGAGTAATACCTATGCCTTTCATAATTCCAATGTATCGCCTCCGCGTAATTGCATTTACGAAAATAACAATAAAAATAGTAATTGCTGCAACCACAAGCCCAATTGAACTAATCGCATTTCCTAGGATTGCAAAGGTGTTTTGGATATCTTTTAAAAACTTAGGCATTGCTTCTTCATGTGTTTGAACTCGTGCCCACTCACCGACACCGCTTGCCAATAATTGTGATTTCGCAAGAACAGGATCAGAGCCAGGAATAAGCTTTATTGCTATTTGATTTGCATTAAAATCTGTTCTTCCAATAATTTTTCGAACTTCAGAATCAACCATCAACACTGCAAAATCAAATGTATCAACCTTACTTCCGATAATTCCTTTTACTCTATATTCTTTTTCAAAATCTCCAGAAGTAATCTTAATTCGAGAACCGATGTTCACATCTTTGAGTGTCTGAAAACCCGCAGCTTCAATCGGAGTATATTTGTACAAAAGATTTTTTCCAATCACGATGCTATCGGTATCTCCTGCCTCAAGAAACGATCCTTCAATCATAAATGAATCTATACCAGAAAAAGCTTTTTCACTTTTTGGGTCTATACCTAGAAGTGTTCCTCCTGCTCCGTCGCGAAGATCTCCGGGTTTTATCGTTGTTCTATAGTTTGACTCAACACGAGCACTTGAGCTATACCGTACCGCAATACCCAAAAAACCAGGTAGGGTTTTGGCGATATCAGAAATCTCAGGAGTTTTTTCAATATATGATTTATTTAAAAACGGTGAAATAAATATATCTCCTGAATAGTATTTTTTATCTGCTTCTACTGCTCCTTGTATAAGTCCTACCAATATTCCACTCACAACAACTAAATTAAGAAACGTTAGCGTCATGACAAAAATGATTAGACTTGTTGTCCATTTGTTCGCCCTTTTTATTTCTCGTTTCGCTAAGTATGTGCCGACTGATAGATCAGTACTGAAACTATGATTTTTTGAAAAATGTAGAGACATGAACTATTTTGTTCTGAAAAGCACTTTATCGTTTACAGATATGCCACTCACAATCTCAACAAGTCCCCCGTCGCCTGTTTGTCCGAGAACTACCTCCTGTTCTTTGGTTTTTCCTTTTCGTTCGTCAGTCACAAGAAGAACATATTTTTTTCCATCTCTTTCAGAAACTACTCGAGAAGGAAGTGTTACCACTTGTGCTTTTTCACTGATGAGTACTGAGGCATTCGCAGTTCCACCCGTTTTTATTGTATCTAGTCCAGTTTGCACTTGTGCCTTTATTTTATAATTGACGATATCTCCGTCTAAGGTCGGCGCAAGGTCAATATGAGAAAGGGTTGCTGTAAATACTTCTTCTGGTCCTGATGTGTCTACAGTAAAAGAAATAACTTGACCGACACGTAAGTCAGAAATTGCCGACTCATTTACGTTTGCCTCAAGAAAAAGTTCTCCGGTATCCTGAAGTACAATGACTACTTTTTTAGCGTCAACAGATTCCCCTGGCTTTATATCTACTTTGGTAATTGTGCCACTTGCTGGAGCACGAACCACCTTATCTTCATATGCACCTTGTGCGGTTTGCACTCTTCCTTCAGCAGAAATCACATCTGCCTCTTTTAATGCAAGATCAGCTGGTCGTGCTTGGGCCTTTTTTAAAGCAAGTTCAGCTTTTCTTTGATTTACAATTGCTTCTGCGCTTCGAATTGCACTATCGCGGTTTTCTTTTGCAGCTGTATATGCATTTAAGTTTGTAACATATGTACTTGATTGTGTATTCGGTACTTTTACTGTCCAGCGTGCATTTGAAATCCCAGAGACATCTCTAAAATCAATAAACAAACCTTCTCCACCAAGTGCTTGTGGGGTATTCGAAGTAATGACTCCAGTGCTTGATCCGAGTCCTGATACTGAATATGTATACCCTGCTTGAGAAGAAGAAATAGAGATCACGTACTCACCTTGCATTTCTCCGGTATATGTTCCAGATATTGTTGGTGCATTCGCAGTTGTTGCTCCTCCGTCTTTTGGAGTAGCAATAAGTCCAGTCGACGTCAGTGTGCGAAGCGCATTTGTGACAGCCAAATTTTCTTTCTTGGTAGTATTTTCAAGATCAATCTCTGCGCTATGTAATTGAGCTTCTGTAACAGCAACCTCCTCATTCGTTGCGCCTTCCTGAATTTTTAAAAGTGCTGCCTGCGCTGCCTTAAGTGCCCCGAGGGCTTGGTTTAATGTTCCTAATTCTGCCTGAGCGTTCAAGGTAGCAAGTATTTGGCCTTTTGTTACTTGTTTGCCAACTACAGCAGTAACACTTGAAACTGTGCCAGGTGTATTAAAGCCTAGACCTAAATCAACAATAGAAGTAATGGTTCCACTTGCTTCAACGGTCTTCTTTAGATCTCGTATTTGAGCAATTTCTACCGTTTCTGTTGCCTCGTTAAATCCATCTGGTTTTAGAATTGATATAAAAATTAACAAGAGTGGGACTCCAATAACAAGAAGTCTTTTCCAATACTTCTTGAGCCAAGGTTTTTTCGCACGTACAAATTGCATTAACCTACTGATAAAGGTTTTTCTCGCTTCATGTAATTCCATAGTAAAAGGAGTATACCAGCCAAACTGTAAAAAACAAAAATGAAGCCCTAAGGCTTCATTTTTGTTTTTATTTAAGAATTTTTACGAGTTCAACATCAAAGACTAATACTGAATCAGGTGGTATAACTCCAGGCCTACCTCCTGCACCGTACGCCATATGAGAAGGAATGGTTAATGTTCTTTTCTCTCCTTCTTTCATACCTACAATACCCACATCCCAACCAGAAATTACCTCACCTGCTCCTAAAGTAAATTCAAATGGTTTTACGTGATTAAATTTTGGATCGACGTTTGAGTCAAATACTGTTCCGCTTGACCAAAGTTTCCCTGTATAATTCATTGAAACTCGATCACCAGCTTTTGCTGTTTCTCCCGATCCTTCTTTAGTTGTGACCATTTCAAGTGTTGTTGGTTTTGGTGGCATATTCTTGTTTTGTTGATTTGTACTTAGCGGTGAAGAGGCTGACCCCCCAAACCCCTTAAAGATTACAAGACCAACGACTATTATAAAAACGATAAATAAAACATTCACGACAATGTTATTTTTTTTATTTTGATTACTCATACCGTAGTCATTGTAAAAGATATCAATAAAAAAACAACCCCGAGCGTTAGTCTCGGGATTGCTTTAACAGAAGATTAGTCTGTCAGCTCGTAATTTTCAATTATTTTCATGACTTTTGTCACTAGGTAGACATAGTCTTTTCTAAATTTTGGAGGATTGTAGGTATTTAGAATCCCTTCAACATCTTTACCGGCATAATGATGATCAGTATCCGGATTGTTTCCTCCAATATTGTACGCAACTACTTCGATTGCTTCATCAATTGATTTAAATTTAATTTTGCATGATCCCCAGCCGAAGCCGTTGTTTAATCCCGAAGGATTTTTACATGCAAACTTATACCCAGTCGACTCTATCATGGCAATGGCAGGAAGTAGGTTCCATGGCAAGTCGTTTTTTTCTGCCTCTTCAACAAACTTCTTACCGTAGCCTGCGAGAGGAAGGTTTCGATCGGCAAAATATTTGTCGATCTTTTGTGCCTTCTCGTCCCTGAGTTTCTGTTGGTTATCAGTCTC
The DNA here is from genome assembly GCA_964504455.1 of uncultured Candidatus Saccharibacteria bacterium. Lineage (GTDB taxonomy): Bacteria > Patescibacteriota > Minisyncoccia > Phycocordibacterales > UBA9973 > CAZDDY01. The sequence goes on from CAZDDY010000011.1 coordinate 6,094, forward strand.
TGATTTGAGAAGGAGCCCATTTTCAACTGTCGCTGATACAACTACAGCGGGAGCTTTGTCTCCAACGAAAGCCAATTGGCTTGGGAGAGCAAAGTTTGCTGTCAAAATAGGAAGAACAGCAAATATCTGTAGAGGCTGTGCTATCTTTTTGAGATGCATAGTCGAAAGTTGTGCACTTTCAAACCCATAACTGTACTTTTTATTAAAAAATCCTCGATAAGATGAGGGTTTCAAATAAAAAAACCTGTATTTCAAGCTTGCGCCATACTCCATCAGGTTCACAAGTAGTATAGCAAACTTGGGTCAAAAAGTCAATGACTATACAATGGTATTTAATTATGTCAATTTATAGTCTAAAAATACCCTTAATTTATAAGGATATTTTAAAAACATATTTTTAGTGTCTATTAGCAGTTTGCACACTTGCCCGGATATGATACTGGTTCGCTTAAGTGGCTTCTGCATGCACCTTGGACACAATAATAATAAGCACTGTTGACTCCAAAACCAGACGCCCAAGGCTCGTTTGGAAACTGACATGCAGAAAGTGGTCCACCTGCAGGACAAAACCGCACACTAATTTGGTAAATTGGAAGCCCAGTAACAGGATCAACCCAGTTGTCCCAGTCATAGACACTTCCTGGCCAAGGAGCATCTGGCCATGTTGCAGATTGATTTCCAGCAAGATAGGCACCAAGTCCAGGCGGAATATCACGAGAAACATCCGCAGGATACCCGCCAAAGTCAGCGGCATATAATTCAAGTGCTTTAGCCATACTATTTAACTCTTCACGTGCACGTACTCGGTAGGCATTATTTTTTGCTTGTCTCAGTGATCCAAGAACGACAGTTGAAAGAACGCTCACTATAGCAATGACAATTAGAAGTTCAATCAATGTAAAACCTGCGTCTCTACGCTTCATGTATATACATTGTATCTATTTTAAAATGAAAAAACCATTATTCTAATGAAAGTTCTTTGAAACCGGTTTGTTCATCAAAAATTCTTTTATAAACAACATCCTCAAATACACCAAAAACAAGTTCAACAGTAACAAATACCGTGGATCCTTTTTTTAAGTGTCCTCCATAGCAGTTACCTTCTCTGTCCGAGACTGAGAGGTGAATATGGCATCCTTCTTTCGACAAAGTTCCTGAACAAGACACTATCTCAAGCGGACCTTCAATCTCTTTTATGGGATGTTCACTATTTGGCAATTTTGATAACCTAAAAACTGCATTTTGTAATCCTCCTACTGCAGCTAAAATAACGCCTGCTTGAATGTTATTTTCCAAAACAACACGCTCGATCTCTTGTTTTACATCTTTTCCCTCTGTTAATCTTATAGTAAATTGTTTCATTTGAGACACTACGCGCCGTGGCATTTCTTAAATTTCTTACCTGAACCACAAAAACACACATCGTTTCTCCCAAGCTTATGTGCTGGATTTCCTGTAACAACTTCAACTGCGGGTTCTTCTTCCATGTCTGCTGTTTTTTCAATACCAAACTGTCCAATCTGTTCATGTTCTAATTTAACAATTTGCGGCGCACTTACTTCAACAGTATTTTGAGCGCTTTTAGCTTCAAAGTTCATTGTTTCAATTAGGTTTGTTACTTGGTCGCGAAATGCTTGTTCCATCTCTCTAAAAAGACGTAGTCCCTCTTTTTTGTACTCAACCAAAGGTTCTCTTTGTCCATACGCACGCAGATTCACTGACGACTTCATATATTCCATAGTTGCTAACTGTTCAATCCATAACAAATCAGTTACATAGAGCACTATGCGTCTAAAACTTTCAAGAAAACCTTCGTCCCCTATTGCTTTTCGCCGTTCATCAACCAAAGATTCGAGCTTTTCATCACCAGCGATAAATTCAGCTAGATAACTTTCTATATCATCTTTTTGTGAAAGAACCATTTTTCTTCGTCTTGCGTACACAACCTCACGCTGGTGAGTTAAAACAGAATCATACTCAAGAGTATATTTTCGTGCATCAAAATTAAATCCTTCGATTTTCTTCTGAGCTGTTTCAAGCGCGCCAGTAATAAATTTATTTTCAATTGCCTGGTCTTCGGGTACTCCAAGACGCTTCATAACACTTTTTATTCTTTCGCTTCCGAAGATGCGCATAAGATCATCTTCTAGAGATACAAAAAATCTTGTCTCTCCTGGGTCTCCTTGCCGGCCTGCACGGCCACGTAATTGGTTATCAATTCTTCTTGCCTCGTGTCTTTCTGTTCCTATAACATAGAGTCCTCCAAGATTTCTTACTTCTTCCATTTCCTTTTCTGTTGCTTGCGCACCTCCAAGTCGTATATCCACACCACGTCCTGCCATATTTGTTGCAACCACAACACTTCCTTTCTTGCCTGCATTTGCGATGATTTCTCCTTCCTTTTCATGATTCTTGGCATTCAAAATAGTATGCTGAATACCCTCACCTGATAAATACGCGGAAAGTAATTCATTTTTTTCAATCGAAACAGTACCAATAAGTACCGGTTGGCCTTTTTCTTGCAATGCTTTTACTTCTTTTGCAATAGCTTTAAATTTAAACTTTTCGTCTTGATATATAAGATCATTATGATCTTTTCTGTTTGTTGGTCTGTGTGTAGGTATTTTTACAACGTCGAGTCCATACACTTTGTAGAATTCTTCTTTTGACGTTTCTGCTGTTCCAGTCATGCCAGAAAGTTTTTTATAAAACCTAAAGTAATTTTGGAATGTAATAGATGCAACTGTTTTGGTTTCTTTTTGAATTTTTGCACCTTCTTTTGCTTCTATTGCTTGGTGCAGACCTTCTGACCAACGTCTGCCTGGCTGAAGCCTCCCGGTGAATGGATCAACAATAACTATTTCATCGTTTGAAACAACGTAATCCTTATCTCTAATATAGAGCGCTTCTGCCTTTATTGCTGCTTCTAGGTGGTGAACATATTTTATGCCTTTTTCGGTATAAATATTTGAAATACCTAGCATTTCTTCTGCTTTTGTAATACCAACATCCAAGAGTTCGATTGATCTATGTTTTTCATCTACCTTATAATCTGTGTCTTTCAAAAGACCTTTTGCAATACGCGCGAAATCTCGATACAGACTATCTGAGTCAGTAGACTCGGAAGAAATAATAAGAGGTGTTCTTGCCTCATCAATTAATATAGAGTCTATTTCATCAACGATTGCATACGCGTGGCCACGTTGTGCAAGTTGCTCTTTTTGTGAAACAAGATTGTCTCTCAGATAGTCGAAACCAAATTCATTATTTGTACCATATGTAATATCTGCAAGATATGCCTCCTTCCTACTTACTGGTCTTAGAAAATCATATATGACACGAAAAGAAGCAACCTGATCACGCATTTGGTCTTCCTCTTTGTGGGTGGCATCATAGATAAATGATTGGTTTTGAGAATTTATTACGCCAACTGAAAGTCCGAGAAAATTAAAAACTTGACCCATCCAAACTGCATCTCGGCGTGCAAGATAATCGTTTACAGTAACAATATGTACCCCTGCTTGAGTAAGAGCATTTAAATATGCTGGCAGTGTTGCCACCAAAGTCTTTCCTTCACCTGTTCTCATTTCAGCTATGTAGCCTTTATTTAAAACAATGCCACCAATAAGCTGTACGTCGTAATGTCTTTGGCCGAGAGTTCTCTTTGCAGCTTCTCTAACTAAAGCAAAAGCTAGGGGTAAAATATCTTCTGTTGTTTCTCCCTTCTGTAAACGTTCTTGTAATTCTTTGGTTTTTGAGGGGAAATCCTCGTTTGCAAGGCTTTTAATAGACTCTTCCAGGGTATTTATCTTTGAAACTAATGGTTTTATCTTTCTTAAAAAAGCCTCCCCGTGAGTCGGAAAAATGGTGTTCAAAAATGACATAGTTAGAAAAGTATAGCATAAAAAGCAAAAACCCCCGCAGGGCGGGGGTTTCTTGCTTGTGGGAAGAAATGATAGAACTATTTCTTCTTCTTTTTAGCAGCCTTCTTTTTTGAAGACTTTTTAGCTGCTTTTTTTGCAACCTTCTTTTTAGCTGCTTTCTTTTTTGCTGCCATTGTAATTTTCGAAAATTACGTACTAAGTGTGCATCTGACGACCACGTCAAAAAATTTTTCTGACATCTTTACAAATGCATCCATACTAATTATCGTACAGCATTCATACAACTGCAATACAAAAAAGGTCAAACTGTGGATAACTTCGTATCGCCTACACGAATGTTCTCGTAAATTTTTTACATATTTTTTTGAGAAAAAAATTTTTCTTACTACTTTAAAAAGATTTATTCATATATATAAAAAATATCGAGATGAGAAAATTTTTATATGCAAAAATAAAAATCACCGTATCATGCGGTCAGCGGGTGCTTAACTCCAACACAAATGCCTACGTGAGCGCAGCCGCTAACCACAAAATACGGTGATTAGTACCTCTTTACTGTACCATACTTTAGAGTTAAAAGTGCAGTAGTATGTCTTTAAACTTCTTTTTGTCAGAAAAAGGACCAATAATAGCAAGGTTTAAGGTCTTTTTAGTAAAAATAGTCTGTGCCACTTTTTGTATGTCTTTTTTTGTAATCTTCCGTATCTCTCTTTCAATATCATGAACATTTTTTATCTTCTCCCCGAGGACTGCCTGTTGTCCAAAAAAGTTTGCAATGTCATCTGATGGCTCAAGAAATAGTTTTAGATTTCCTAAGAGATATGATTTCACTTTCTCAAGCTCAGCATCAGAAACCATTTCAGTTTGAAGTCGGCGAAGTTCTTTTAAGATTTCTCTCAGGACCTCTTCAATTTTCGTATTTGTTACTCCAGCACGAATGTAAAAAACTCCATGATCTGTTGAAACATCATTTTGTGCATCTACATAATATGCTGCTCCAAGTTCTTCTCTTAATTTAATAAAAAGGCGCGATGACATTCCGCCACCAAGAAGCGTGCTTATTATTGAGAGTGCTCGATTATACTTATGCCCCTTTCCATAGGTCCTGAAGCCTAAAATAAAATGTGATTGGTCTGTTGTTTTATGTTTAATTATCAGTTGTGGTGTTTTTTGCTCTTCTCGTACTTTTATTTTTTTCTTAGGTTTCTTTTTTGAAAGTTTTCCAAAATATTTCTGAACTTCTTCTTTTACTTCTTTCTCAGAAATATTACCGGAAACTACGATAACCGTATTTGAAGGGGTGTATTGCTCTTTGTGATAAGAGAGAAAGTCACTCTTTTGCATCGACAATACAGTTTCCTTAGTACCTGTAATTGGCCACCCCGCTGGCTGGTCACCGTATAAGAGCGCGCTAAATACATCAAATACATTCCGATGGGGCATGTCTTCATACATATTTATTTCCTCTATAATTACCCCTTTTTCTTTTTCTATTTCCGCCTCAGGAAAAATTGGATTTAGATAAATATCCGACACAATATCAAGAAGTCTTTTAAATTTTTTACTATCACCTTTTGCGTAGTAGCCAGTATACTCATGGCTTGTAAAAGCATTCGACTGACTTCCAAGAGCATCAAGCTCTGAAGAAATTATTTTTGCTGATGGACGTTTTATCGTCCCTTTAAAACACATATGCTCAAGAAAATGCGATAGCCCATTGTTTTTCTTTGATTCATATTTTGAACCTGTTGCAACAAGCACCAACACAGTCACCGTTTCTGTTGATTTTAAGGGAACAGTCAAAAGCCGAAGTCCATTTGAAAATGTCTTAACAGTATATTTCATATTTATTGGAGTTTTGCTTTAACGATCAACTCAACATGGTGAACTGACATGCGTTCTTGTTCACCAGTATTTCGATCACGAATAGTTACAGTACCATCTTCTAGTGTTTGAAAATCGACAACTATACACCAAGGTGTTCCTATTTCATCTTGCCGTCTATATCGCTTGCCAATATTTCCATTGTCGTCCCACACAACCCATCCAAATTCTTTCTTAAGCTTAGTATAAACTTCTTTTGCTTTTTCAATAAGTTCGGGTTTGTTTTTCAAAAGTGGCGAAACACACATCTTGTATGGAGCAATATGTGGTGGTATGTCTAAATATATTCTCGTTTCGTCATCTTGCACATCCTCTTTGTATGAAGACGCTAAAAGTGCAAGAATTGTTCTGTCGATTGAAACTGTGGGTTCTAGTACATGAGGAATAAACTTCTCATTTGTCTCTTGGTCAAAAACTTCCATAGATTCCCCTGAAAATTCCTGGTGGCGTTTTAAATCAAAATCACCTCTGTGTGCAAGTCCTGTGAGTTCTTTTGTTCCAAATGGATACTCAAATTCAAGATCAACCGTCTTTTGACTATAGTGTGCGCGTGCGGTTTCTGGATGTTCAAGCATATGAAGTTTTGTAACGTCAACGCCAACTCTACCGAGCCATCTTTTTTGTTCTTCTAAAAGTTCATCAAAAAGCGGATCCCAATCAGTATTTGGATGAATAAAATATTCAAATTCCATTATTTCAAATTCACGCAATCTGTACGTAAAATCACGAGGAGTTATTTCATTTCGAAAAGCCTTTCCTACTTGTGCAACACCAAATGGTATTTTTGGCGAAAGTGAGTTTAAAATATTTTTGAAATTAACAAAAATACTCTGTGCTTCCTCTGGTCTTAGATAAGTATGTACTGCTGTTTCTTCAATTGCCCCCATTTTCGTTTCAAGCATGAGTCCAAAGCGTCTTACTTCAGAAAGTGGGTGACCGTCAGGACTTTTCAAACCAAGCTCTTTAATTTTTGCATCCATTTCCTGAACAGTCATTTTCTCAGCATCAATATTGGCTTCTTCAAGTAAATGATCTGCTCGATAACGCTTTTTTGTTACTAAATCATCAACAAGCGGGTCTATGAATTCACTTGTGTGTCCTGATGCTTCCCATACTCTTGGATGCATAAGTATAGGAGTATCTATCATATACATATTATCCTTTGAACGAACAAAGTGGTTGAGCCATGAATCACGAATGTTATTTTTAAGAAGTGTACCAAGTGGTCCATAATCATATGTACCTGCAAGACCTCCATAAATTTCTGATCCTGGATAGATAAAACCTCTTCTTTTTGCAAGCGAGATTATTTTTTCCATCAATTCTGTATTTTTCTGTTCCATACTGCCTACTGTACTACAGTTTTCGCTTCTGTAGAATAGTTGCCATCTCCTGTTAAATCTGTTGTTGTCTCACGAAGTGGTTCGGCAATATTCACTCCTGAAAAAGTATCAAAACCTCCAACTGTTCCTTCCTTAACCAAAACTGGCACCATTCCAACCAAGGACAAGGACGGTTTGAGTGTCACAGAAAAGAAAATCTCTTTAACAGAAGTGCTAACACCTGTTCCTTCGGGAAGATTCTTTACTGTCCATGTTACTTCTCTATTTTTGTCGTTATAAACCAGCTCACCTTTTGAGGCTTCTGGGGATATGACATCATTGAAACGTACGTATTGAGGTAACACTGCTCTGGCAACAACATTTGTCAGAGGGTTTGCGCCATTATAAAGCATCCAATGGATTGTGTAGGTTGTTTCGGTATCAACCTTAGGTGGAATAGGTCCCATATTCTCTAGTGGTCCAGTTGCATACAAAGTTTCGGTTTTTGACTGAAATTCGCCAATGAGTTTGATTGTTGTTGTGTTTATATTATCAATAACAAGTGGTTGCCCTCCTGAGAGGCCGCTCTCAACTGCTTTTGTGCGAGTGCGCAAAATAATCTTTTGATTCTTCTCGCTCGAATCAATTTTCGGAATCGTAAATGTAAAACCGACTGAGCCAGATTGGTTAGGTATTAGTTCAGTAAGTAATTCAAGAGTATTTTGGTTCCAGGTGATTGTATTCGTTGATGAATCATAATATCCATTCGTTACATTAATAGATTCTTTATTTATTGCTGTCCCTTCAAGAGAAACACTAATCTCCACGTTTGCAACCTTAAATGGCAAATTATTCTTCCATGGGATATCGACTGAAACCTGATTATCAGGTGGTATTGCAATAGTACTTCCTCGTTCACCATTAACGATAAGCTCAGTTTCAATAAATGGTCGAACAACAGAAACTAGGTGAACCATAGATGCATAAGTGATACCAACGGATTGTAAATCTTTACTATTTTGTGTTCCGGTAAAAATACGGAAAGAACGCTCTTCCCCATTTTGCGCTTTGAGTTCTCCACTAACCAATATTTTTTGTGGGGTACCTGGAGTAATCTTTGGAATAAGCCAGCCATTGTCTAAACTCGTTGGTTTCGGTGTTGCATCTTGAAAGGTAAAACCAGGAGGATAATCTGCTTTTATAAATAAGTTTTCTATTGGTTCTTTTGTATTTGCACTGACAAAAATTGTAAATTGATATTTTTGACCAGAAACTGCAACTAGAGACCCATCTGTGGTAACAGTTAAAGGAGAAGAAGAAAGAGTTACTACAAAATTCTTTCCTTTATCAAAAAGTGCGGTGGACTCTGGTATTTTGTATTCAAGGCGAAATTGTATTTCTTTTTGACTTCCCTCTCTCCCAAAAAGCGTTAGGGGTATGACTTGCGTAATTGTCTTCCCTTGTGGAATCGTGCCAAGTGATACCCTTTCTCGAGAAGCATCAGAAGGATCTTCCGCTATTGATTGATTATTTTTCGAGTAACTGACAATAAGATCTGCCACTTCAAGCGGAACAGGGTTTCTGTTAGTTATTTGTACTGTTACCTTTAATTCCTCACCTCCGGAAACAAAAGCGTTGCCGATGATTTGAAGATCTACATTATTACTTGAGATATTTTGACTATTAGACAATATTTTAAATACACCAAAACCAGCCGCGATTATAAAAAAAATAAGTGAGGTAACAAAAAATTTCTTAAAAAATGAGCCTCGTGGGCCGTGTGTTACAAGTGGGTCGGTTGTATCGCCTAAAGTAACATCTGCCCAATCGTGGTTATATGAGGCGCCTTTTTGGCTCGGAACACCATGTCTGTGT
>CAZDDY010000012.1:0-14085 GCA_964504455.1 uncultured Candidatus Saccharibacteria bacterium
CTTAGAATAAATTTATACTGAAAACGCTTCTTGAAATGTTGTTTTCCCTTCAAGAGCCTTGATAATTGCATCTTCACGAAGAGTGAGCATGCCTTTTGATCGAGCCATTTTGTATATCTCAGGTTCAACGGGGTTCGTCAAAATAACTCGCTCAATGTCTTGATCAATGGTTAACATTTCAAATACTGCCATGCGACCCTTCATACCTGAAGGATGTTCTTCATTACCTTTCGCGTTGTACATGACCTTCTGATCAAGAGGTAGCTCGGCTCGTAGTTCTTTTGGTAAATCCTCGAATTGTTTCTCGATAAGCTTTCTCGTTGCCTCATCCATTGGAACTTCTTCCTGGCACTCAGGTACAAGCATTCGGACAAGACGCTGGCCAATCGCAAGAATGAGAGTTGGCGCAATCAAATACGGATCAACGCCCATATCTATAAGACGAGGAATGGCACCTGTTGCAGTATTGGTGTGCAGTGTTGAAAATACCATGTGTCCAGTAAGTGCTGCTTGAATCGCAAGTTGTGCTGTTTCCTTATCACGAATTTCTCCCACCATAATGACATCAGGGTCTTGGCGGAGAATTGAACGAAGTCCTGATGCAAATGTATATCCTATTTCTGGCATAACTTGAGATTGAGAAACGCCGGGCATATGGTACTCAACCGGATCTTCCAAGGAAACAACGTTTTCCGTCTCCTTATCGAGTTCGTTAAGCATTGAGAAAAGTGTTGTTGATTTTCCGGATCCTGTCGGACCAGTAATAAGGATAATGCCATAGGGACGTGCCAATGCTGCTCGCACTTTTTCCATATTTCGTTTTGAAAGTTGCAAACTATCAATCGGTTTTACTCCTTTCTCGGAATCAAGAATACGCATCACGACTTTTTCGCCGTAGTACGTTGGAAATGTTGATACACGAAAATCAATTTTTCTTCCTTGTAATTGGGTAGAAAAACCACCGTCCTGTGGCTTTCTTTTTTCATCAAGACGCAACCGTGAAAGTATCTTTATACGTGCAACAACACCTGAGTATGCATTCATTGGAAGTGTGAGCACTGAATTGAGGGCTCCATCAAGACGGAAACGGACTTTTACTTGCTCTCCGGTATTTTCAATGTGTATGTCTGAAGCTTCTTTTTCTATAGCATCACGAATGATTGATGAAACAATACGAATGATTGGCGCATCTTCAACAATTTTATTTATATCTTTCTCGCCACCCTTTCCTTCTTGCTTTCGAAGAAGTGTTGGGTCATCTATCTGTACTAAGTCGCTAGAGTCAAATTCTGAAAGTGCTTCTGTAACTTCTCCGGTAACATTTTTGTAGTTTTGTGATACTGCATCAAAATCTGTCTTTGTGATCAAAAAATATTGGTATGTCATCCCAAGGCGAGACACAATAAATTGAACTGCGTCCATTGCCCCAATATTCCCTGGGTCAACCATACCAACCTCAAGCACTGTGCCCTTGGTCCCAATTGGAACAATTCGGTAATATTTTGCAGACTCTTCGGGAATAAGTTTAAGTGTTTCAAAGGGAACATCCTTCGGTTCAACATGCCTGAAGGGTACGTTAAAAAATTGGCTCTTAAGAGTGATAAGCTGCTCTTCAGTAAACCCTCTTTCAAGAAGAACTTGGTCTACGTTTCCTCCATATTTTTCTACAGCAGCATCGAACACTCCTTGTACTTCATCTTTCGATAAAAAACCAAGTTGTACTAAATGACTTAAAAAATCCATATTAATTTGCGAGCGTTTTGAATGAAATAATATCCCCTTGTATTGGGCTTGTTACCTCATTAATAACTGCTCGGACAAAATATGTTGTTGCGGGTGTTAGCCCTGTAAGTTGTAGTGTTGCTGTGCCATCTTCTTTCGTTACAATCATTGAAGTTTTTTTATCAAAGTTTGCTGTACTTTTTCCATATTCAAAATAAATTTGTCGCGCTGAGGCAGGTGTAATTGTTGCTCCGAGAGTTGCGTCTGTTGCTTTAATATTTTGAACTTGGCTAGTTTTCACCGAAACAGATGGTGAAGGATTTGATGTTTGGGTTTGAGTAAGTTTACCGTTTGAAATTGGATCGTATGGTAGAAATGGGTTAACCCGTCCACCAGTATACTGACTTGCCTGAATACTTGAAGGCAAAGAAAGATCTCTTAGATACTTAAAGTCTGACCTCGTAAATATTCCACCGTTTAAAGTGACAGTACTTATACTCTGAATAAGAGATAGGAGATTCGTAAGTGGGCTTTCTTCTCCAGTGAGTGTTTGTTCTGTATTATCAGTTCCAGAAACAAGTCCAATTGGCTCTTCGTCTTTACTTCTCTTGTTTGATTGCATAATTAAATACACAACCAAAAGCACAAGGATAGCGAGAAGTATAAGTATTTTTTTAGATTTCTTTTGAGGTTTCATATTATTGATTCTTTAGCCAATATGTTTGTGCTTTGACCGAATACTTGAAAGAAGATGAGCCTTCTCTCGCGGCAAAATCAATAGAAGTGATATCAATCAGCCGTGAGCTAGACTCAAGATCTGCAATAAATTTCAAAAAGTTTTGGTAATTACCAGTAACTGAAAATTCGAAATTAAATGTTTCAAAGGGTTTTTGTGAAGAAAGTGCTTGTTGTGGTGATGCAGGCGTTCCTCCAGTTTGTTTTTTCTTTTCAGAAACATCAAATCGTACATCTTCAAGTGGAAATGCATACCGATTTGCAATATCTTGAATCTCAATAATAAGACCAATGTTATTAACATTGTCAGGTAAAATTCTCTCAAGTTTATTTAAATCATCTCCTGAGAAACTATTTTTTCGAGCAATGATTTCATCTCTTTTTCTAATAAGCTCATCAAATTTTTTTACTGCATCACTATATTCCTGTTTTTCTAATTTCAAAACTTTAATATCACCATATGTTGGTTTAGTAAATCCAAAAAGGAGTCCTAGTGATGCTGCTATAAGTATGATTGGAAAAATGAGATTCATATAGATTATTGTTGAGGTGAAGCTGCTTGACCGCCAGCACCAATAACTGTTTTTAGTAGTGCAAGTTTCGGATCAATACTAAACGTAATATCAAAACTTCTTTCGTTTCGCTCGTTTTCTGTAAGATTTGAAACTATGATATTGCTAAAATACTTACTTTTAGCAAGTTCTTCTGCTTGAAGCGCAATATACGAAAATGAATTTGCTTTTCCATTCATTTCAACGACAATGTCGGTTACTCCGCCACTTTGATTTGTGTTTACCGCATATGTAAATTTTGTAAATTGAACTGTCGAAATTGTGTACTTATTTATTTCTTGAAATATTGGAGACACTGCCAAGTGGTCATCCAAGATAAGCGCTGCGGTATTTATTCGTCTATCAGTAGTACGAAGATCTGAAATAGTACTTGGTTCAAATTTTTCTTGTTGGCTTTTTAGTGTTGCTTTTTCATTTTCAATTGAAGATTTCAGACTACTTCTGTAAAGATATGCTCCAAGCGCAAGACCGATTGATACAATGAGGACCAAAATACCAAACACAGAAAAAATGCCCATGCCTGGACGTCCACCAGTGGAGACATCAGTTAAGGATTTTTTTGGAATGAACGATGTTGTATCAAATGGTTGATCACCTACCATATGTATATTGTATCAATAGGTACTCCTACTGTACAGGGAGTTAGTCAGATTGTAGCTTTCGTAACGCCAATCCCACAGAAACAGCAAACTCGGGGCCGATACTTGTCAGAACCTCTCGCAAGAAAGCTGGGGCTTCACTTTTTGTAAAAGGATCACTTCTCTCAACTGTAGTACTAAAATGCTCCTGGGCTCTTTCATAAAAACCCTTAAGCAGTGCTCCCCCTCCTGAGAGGATAATTTTGCTAATAGTTTTATTGTATTTCTTTTCGTAATTAAGGATAACAGTACTTGTTTCAGACAAAATATAATTAACTGACAGCTCTGCAATCTCCCGAACATTAAAGTCAGGCGCAGTATCTAAAAGACCGTAGGTACGCTTAAGTTCTTCTGCTTTTGCAAAATCAATCTGCATTGATTGAGAAAGCGCTCGTGTAATATCTGAGGAGCCACGATTCACAACGTGAAAATTTCGTACTATGCCATATTCAATGATTGAAAGTTTTGTTCGAGAAGCACCAAAGTCTAAAAGAAGAATATTTGAAAGATCTCGTTTGATTGAAGAACGAATAGCACTAAATGTCTCAAGCTCATATACTGGATCAGTAATTTGCGCCTTAGCGAGCACATCCTTAAATCGTGTTACGGTCTCGTTGTGAATCGCAACTCCGAGTACTTCTGTTTTTTCTGTAGCAGGGACAATATCGCTTTTGTGATCAAACATTGATTCCTGTGCTTTCGGAATTACAAAATAATCAAGAAGTACTTCTGAGATTGGAACTGGAATATACTTGCGTGCTTCTGTAGGAACAATAGCTGGAAAATCTTTCTCTGCAATTTTTCCAGGAAACTCCATAGTAAAGACAAGGCTTGATCCGGAAGGAATACCTACTGCACCATCACGCACACTGACACCTGCTTCTCGAATAAGATCATTGAGTGCCTGTACGGTTTCATCAACTGAAAGTGTTACAACCTGCCCTACCGCTCCTTTCTCGTATGGACCAAGCGCTAGCGTGCCATAAGTTTCTAGAATAGCACGACCGGACTTTTGCTTGAGCTGAACTACTTTTATCGCAGAAGTACCAATATCTATGCCAATGACGCTCCTTGATTTAGGATTCTGTGAAGACACCTTTGAAAAAAGAAATTTGAACGGATTGTTCATGGGTATGTAAACAGTATATCATATAGTTATCTCATATGAATTTCTTTTGGGAGTTGATTTTTGACACACTCTTCCCTCGAAAGTGTCTTCTGTGTGGACAACAAAAAGTCTCACTATGTGCTTTGTGTCTTAAAAAACTTCCTCGCTCAGATGAAAATAACCCTGGGTATATTTCACTCCTTTCTTATAAAGACAAAAATACTAGACACGTCTTACACGCCCTAAAATACAAAGGTGATAAAAAAGTGTATGACGCTCTCCATGATATATACCTTTCGCTACTTAAAGAAAAAAGTGATTCTGATCTACAGAGATACATTATAACTTCAATTCCTATGCGCACCACTGCAAAGAGAACGCGTCGAGTTGATCATGTAAGCTATATCGCCAAAAAAATTGGAGAAAGTTTAGAAATCCCTTACGAAAAAATACTTTTCTGGCGGCATGACAGTGGATCACAAGTTAAGAAAAGTACCCGAAAAAAAAGAATGCTTGAAATGAAGGGAGCCTTGTGTGCCACCTCTATTGCTTTAGGTAAAAAGGTTATTGTGATTGACGATATTGCAACCACCGGAGCAACACTTACAGAAGCGAAACGAGCACTAAAAAATGCTGGGGCTAAAAAAGTGTGCTTAGCTGTCGTTGCTCACTGATTTTGCTATAGTAGCGCTATGAATAAAAGCGAGGCAGAAGATATTGTTTTTGATAACTGTCCAGAACTTTTCCGTTTATACTCTCAGCAAAAAAATATCCTACTTTCAGAATATATTCTTGAAAAAAAAGCTCGAGAGAAAAAAGATACTGACAAAGAACTTATTGAGACAGTAAAAGAAATAGCAACAGACTACATTAATAGTGAAGCTGGTAGACAAGCAGAGAGAGCGCTACAAGATAATTTTTCAGCAAGCACTGCAGATCACCATGGTATTGTATCTCACCCATTTTCATTTCATACATTTTTAGTACAGAAAGCAATTGAAGAAAAGCCAGTTATCGCTTTCTCCTGCGCGAGCATATCGCTTGATAATTCATCATTTCCTAAAGGACTCTTTTGGCATGCAAAAAATGGTATTATAGAAAAATTTTCTTTTTTTCAATACAAGAAAAGACATATGAGTGTCTTTTCTGCTCCAGCAATAAAAAAGGAGTATCTATTTAAAAAAGCAACCACTTCAGAAAAGAGAAAAATATTCTCAATTTTAGATAGTGTCTGGGAAGAAAGAGAATCATACAAGGCTCAATCAAGTTATTTAACATATGTACTATCAAAAAAAATATTGAGTGAAAAATCGCCACTTATCTTAATTGACCAAGAATCAATCGTCCTGGCACTTATTAAAAAGCATCATTTAAAAAAGGAAACATTGATTAAAAATCTTTTGACTAATAAAAAATGGCAAGACTCTTTTCAAAAATATTTTTTTGGTAAACGTGGTGCGTTTTCAGAAGACAAGGGTACTTTTCTTTTTTGGTATATTAATCCCAAAACAAAAGTGCGTGAGAGATTTTTCTATGATAATGGATTTATTAAAACAAAGAATGGTGTAAGAGTACAACTTTCCGAAGAAAAATTAGGAACTGCGCTAGAAGATGGAATCCTCATGCCATCTATGGCTCTTTCTTTTATAGTTCTCACTTTTTACTATGAGCTCGATACACCTGGAGGATTTTTGCAAATAGGTTATCTCGGGGAGTTAAAAAATGCCTGGATAGAAGTCCTCGCAGAAAACACACACATAGACACAAAAGAACTTTCTTTGTTAGAAACAAATAAAATGAAAGGAGATTTTGGAGTTTTTTGGGGTCAATTTGGAAACAAGAATAAACTTATAACACTAGCTGACTTGTTATTGGCTGAAAATATATCATACGAATCTTGGATTAAAAATGTCGCTCAAAAAATCACCGTAAAGGATGCTCTAGATGCTATGATGGGTGAGTATCTAAAAATACTAGCTGGAAAAAATATTGATACTTATGAACACAAAACAGAAACCTTCTCTTTCTTGCCCGGCGTGCGGGAATAACCCCACAAATCACGCTCTTTCCTGGTTTAACCAAACTCTTGGCGTGTATATGCTTCCTTTTGATAGAAAGGTGGTTGGTGGAACCCTGGGAAGACATGCTGGAAATATAATAAGATTTTTTGCCCCATATTATATATACTTCTTTTCACTACTTGGACTTGTAAAACTTAGCTCTGACAAAACAAAAGCAACAACACTTCGCTCGCAAGTAATATGGAATGAGGCAGAAAAAAGAAAAATATGGATGAAACAAATTATTTTTCTTGGTAAACCAATTGATATATACATTACAAAGATTGGAAAAGAGAAAAGAGTATTTGAAAGCATTCCCATGAAAAAAAATACTTCTGGAAGTGATATATGGATGGACGACAAGTTTGAACTTAAAAAAAAGTTACAGAAAGAAGCTATTCCTGTCCCACAAGGCAAAAGTGTGAGTGCCCTTAGGGAAGCGGAACTACTTTTTGGCAAGCTGAAAAAACCAATAATTGTAAAACCTCGTCTGGGTTCACGAGGAAGACATACAACTACGCATATTTATACAAAAGAAGAACTTAGAGTTGCATATACAAGTGCTAAAAAACTCTGTCACTTTGTAATCGTCGAAGAGCAATTACTTGGCAGTGTATATCGTGGAACACTTGTAAATAAAAAACTAGTTGGGGTGCTTCGTGGTGATCCACCACGAATACTTGGAGATGGTACAAAAAAAATAAAAGAGTTAATAGAAGAAAAAAATAAAAATCGCCAATCTGGAATCGGCGAAGTAAAAATTACAGATGAGCTTGAAACATTTATCAAAAGACAAGGATTTAGCTTAGAAAGTATTTTACCTCCTTTTACTGTTTTAGATTTGTCAGAAAAAATCGGCATTGCATATGGAGGAGACGCTATTGAAATTACTCCGCTCATTCATCCAGAGTTACGGATGATCCTCGAAAGGGCTGGAGAAATTGTAGATGCATCTGTTATTGGATTTGACTTTATTATTCCTGATCCAACAGAAGATCCAAAAAATCAACATTGGGGAATCATTGAATGTAACTCTCTTCCTTTTATAAATCTTCACCATTTTCCCAGAGAAGGGACACCGGTAAATATTGCTGCTTTAATTTGGGATATGTGGAAAAAATAATTTTAACAAACAAAACACCCCGGAGATACCGGGGTGTTTTGTAACTGAAGAAAAGATTATTCTTCGTGTCGAGTTTGGCTTTTAACGTGATCGATAAGGCGCTGTGCGTGATCTTTACCACCCATACCAAATGCGATACCGCCTGCGATTGCAAGCATAGCAACAATACCAGTAAACAAAACGTTTAGTTGATATTCTGCGATACCTAATTGTGGAAGTGCAATAAAGAATGCAAAGACCCAAATTGCGTACTTTACGATTGCTGCGAGAGTGTTTGCTGAACGAGCATTTGTTGCTTTTGCAGAACCACCAACAACACGAGCTGCTGCGTCAGCAACAAATGTTGCAACGATAAGAACAAGTGCTGCAACAAATACCTTAGGAAGATATTGAAGAACAACAATCTTTAAGAAGTCGTTTACCTCTGAGAGTCCAAGCACATTAAGTGATGGGATCAAAAAGGCAAGGATAATAAACCACTTAACAAGTCCTCCAATCAATCGGCCGATAGTAAATCGGAAACCAATTTTCTTGAAGAAATCAGTAATACCAGCGCTTTCAAAGATACGATCGATCTTGAGTGCTGAGATACCTTCGTTGAGTGCTCGGCCGACCATGGCACCGAGTATCCAACCGACTACGATAAAGAGGATTGCGACAATGAGTCCTGGAACGAATGCGATAAAGCCTCCCCAGAGATTTTGGAGTGATGAAGTAAACACTTCACTCCATGATTGTAGTACCATACTTTTATACTTGTGCCACAAGGGCACGGTCGCGAAATTCGCGATAATTAACCTTTCGACCAAAAAAGGTGCTATGTAAATTATAGCCTTTTTTCGGAAGTGCTAAAAGAGCCTTGTGGATAAAGAAAATTTAGGAAATACGAGGTACTTGATTTAAAATCCCATTATCTTTTAAGAGAATATATGGGTAGTCAACGATTTCTCGGACTAGTTTGTCATACATATTTGCTCGATAGAGAAAGTCGGGTGTTTCAAAAAGTGCATAGACAAGTTCTTTCCCTATTTCTGCTTCAAGGAGTCTGACTTGTCGATCAATAACATTTCTTTTAAGATGGTTACCAACAATAAGTAAATCTACCCGAGACCCTTGATCTTGCATAAAAACTCCTGATGCAAGCAACAGATTTACTTTTCCGGCACCTGAGAACTTCTTCTCTAAAATTTTTGGGTCAATGAATTCAGTATCAAGCAAAAGATTATACAGTGCATCACGGTACGGAAATGTTTCATTAAAGACGAATCCGCTGACTCTTTTATTTTTCGATTTTCCACGAACTTTCACTGCCTTTACAAAAATCTTTTTCTTTATAAAGCCTGCCGTAAGCAATTGAGAGAGTTCTTTGCGTGCATTCGTTAGAGAAATCATGCTTCTTGTTGAAATATCTTTTGCTTCAAAACCAACAGCTGGGTTCAAAAGGAAAAGACGCATAATCTTTACTTTATGGGCAGAACCGAAAATCTTAGCGAGGGTTTCCATGCAAAAGATTATACACCTATATAAAAAAATAAAAAGGAGCTTCTAAAAGAGCTCCTTTTGTAAAAAGTGGTTTTTGTCATCGATTAAAATATGCTTCAATCTGCCTTTCGTAATGAGCCGTAGTTTGAAAAGCCTTTTGAGCAAAACTACGCCTCTGCAAAAGACTTGTTTCACCGTTTTGAGATTGGAGAATATGCCCCAAAAGAGCATAGTCATCTTTATCGCCAACAACAACGATGTTGGCGTGATTCTTTGCTGCACCTCGTATCATCGATGGCCCGCCGATATCAATCTTCTCAATTACTTCTTCATCTGTTGCCCCAGAAGCGACAGTTTTCTCAAAAGGATACAGATCGACAATGACCAAGTCTATCAGTGGTATATCGTACTTTTCAATATCTTTTCTGTGGCTTTCTTCCTTTCGGTTTGCAAGAATACCTCCAAAAAGTTTTGGGTGGAGTGTTTTCACCCTTCCTCCCAAAATGGATGGGTATCCTGTCACTTCTTCAACGGAAGTAACAACATATCCGAGCTTTTCAATATACTCTTTTGTCCCGCCAGTTGAGTAGATGGTTACTTGTAATTTAGTTAAAATTGCAAGAATTGGCTCAAGTCCGCTTTTGTCGAAAACCGAAATAAGCGCAGTGTTAATCCTTTTATTCATAACAAAATATTTATTTTTAAAATCTCCTCTACTATATAGAGATTTAAAAAAATTGCAAAAAGAAAAGGCCCCTCTCGGGGCCTTTGATAAAAAGTAAAACTTATTTAAGTTCAATCTTTCCACCAGCTTCTTCTATCTTCTTTTTGATATCTTCAGCTTCTTCTTTCTTTGCACCTTCTTTAAGCGTTGCTGGTGCACCATCTACGAGATCTTTTGCCTCTTTAAGACCGAGACCAAGAGCTTCTTTTACAACCTTCATAACACCAATCTTGTTGTCTCCTGCAGATGCAAGAACAACTGTGTATGAATCTTTTTCTTCAGCACCACCTCCCGCTGCACCTGCAGCTGGAGCTGCAGCAACTGCAGCTGCTGAAACACCGAATTTCTCTTCGATTGCTTTTACAAGCTCATTAAGTTCAAGGACTGATGCGCCTTCGAGCTCTGTAAGAAATGAATCAAATTTTGCCATATATCTTTACTCTTAATTTCTAATTACTTTGTTTTTGCGACTTCATTAACCGCGATAGCCAAACGTTGCAATGGGGATTTGAGAAGAAATGCAATTTGTGAAAGCAATACTTCACGTGAAGGAATAGTAGCAAGACCTGTCATCTGTGCTTTGTCCATATACTTTCCTTCAAAAATACCTCCGACAATTTCAACAGGAGTTTTTGTCTCTTTTGCAAAAGTGAAAACCCCAGCTGCTGGCTTCAAAAGATCGGTGGAATACGCAATTGCGATTTCTCCTCCGAGCTCCGGCATGGTTCCCTCAATGTGTAGAGTATCAAGCACTCTTTTTAGAAGTGTTTTCTTGATAACAGTGTATTTCACATCTTCTCCGCGAAGTTTTCGACGGAGTAGAATAGTTTCTTTCACTGGGAGTGTTTTAAAGTTCACAAAGACAAGTGACTGCATATCAGAAAGATTCTTTGCAAGTTTTTCTGACTGCTGTACTTTTTGTGCTTTTGTAATTGCCATAATAATTTTGACGTTTGTTTTTCCCGAACTGGGAAAATAAAAATCGACCGTTTCCGGCCGTATAAAGAAACACAAAATATTTGTGTCCTCGGTCAGCGCACTTTCCTCACATAATGAGTTTCGTACATCAAAGTCTTTATCGACTACTGACTGTCTACGGCGAACAAAGAGACTATACCACTAGTTATTTATAC
The DNA here is from genome assembly GCA_964504455.1 of uncultured Candidatus Saccharibacteria bacterium. Classification (GTDB taxonomy): domain Bacteria; phylum Patescibacteriota; class Minisyncoccia; order Phycocordibacterales; family UBA9973; genus CAZDDY01. Next base: position 11,298 of record CAZDDY010000012.1, read on the forward strand.
GGTCAATGATTGATGATACGAAAGAAGAAAGTGAGGTTTCCCCTTTTGTATATTCACCTGAAGATTCAAGATCTTTCTTTCCAACAAAAAAAGTGGTCACAACGCCAATAGCTGCCATACACACAAGTCCTATGAGTGTCCATACGAGATGCTTCTTCATAGTGCTATCTTATCACAAAGCATGTTGCCAGCTTTGTATTTGTTTTTCTATATCTTCCGAAACTTTCTTTATTGATTGATTACCATTTATTTTTTTAAGTATTTTTTTATCTTCAAAAAATTTAACTGTTTTCGAAACCTGAAGTTTATGCCAACGAATTCTCTCGTGCACATGTTTTTTGTCGTCGATATTTCGAATACGCAGACTCGATCGCTTGTATATTTCTTTCTCTGGCAGAGCAATGTAAAATGCTCGAACATTTTCTCTCCTTTCTGTAATTATTTTAAGTAGTAGTTGTGCTTCTGGTTTTAACCGTGGATTACCAACGAAAAGCGCAGTCTTTCCTTTTGGACATTTTTGCATACTTTCAATTAGAAATTTCTTCATCAGAGAGACAGGTGCTGGCTTCCCTTTTCCAGTAGTTTTGCGTAAAAGCTCTCCTTCTTTTGTTTTTGAGTCTTGAAGCTTTCGCCAATATTTTCCAGATTCAACAAGAAAAACATTATACTTTTTGCGCAGAATTTCTGCCTGGGTATCTTTCCCAGAAGTAATTTGTCCTAAAAGGACAACATGAAATGGAAGTTTTTCCTTTGTACTCATTACTATTGTGCAATGACTGTATATGAAGCAGTCTGGGCGTTGCCATCTCCTTTCACGTCCTCTTCGTTGAAGGTAATTGTCACGGTACCTGTTGGATTGCTCACAGGAGTAAGTGTCGTTGTATATGTAACTGGTGAAGTTGTCATCCAGTCATCTGTCGTTGTAAGCGCTGATGAGCCAACAAGCGCAATAGGGCCATTGACATCAGAGAGGCTTATGAAGCCAGCTTGGGCTTCAAAAACTGTCCAACGACAATCAGGTGCATTTGTATTGTCTACGATCACTTTTACTTCAAGAGGAAATGAGACTGTAGTGTTTGGAAGTGGAGAAACGACTGAAAGTGCGCAATGCATTTCATTTAAAACGACCTGATTATTATCAGAAACAACAGGTGCCTGTGTTTGATTTTTCTTAAAAATCACAACTCCAACAATAATAATTATGAGTATGAGGAATATAAATGCTTTTTTCATATAGGTTCATTGTAAAACAACGCAAATAAAAAAGCACTTCCCTTGCGAGAAATGCTTGTCAAAAAAAACAAAATTGGATCAGTATTCCCCAGCAATCATTTTTGCATTGCCAAGGTAATTGAAAACTGTCACTTGCTTCATTTCCACTCTTACATGATCAGGAACGATGAGTGAGTCAATTTTAAGCAAAATTTCTTCCTTACTTAATTTTTTACCACGGAAAAAATCTTTCATAATTTCGTAGCCATTTTCTATGTCATTCTTTTTAAGAATAAGCTGATAGGCTTCTGCCAAAATCTCAGGATGATCCTCCAGCTCTTTTTTCATACCTTCTACATTCACCGTGAGTTTCCGTAAACCAGCAATTATATTCTCGTAAGCAATCACACTCATAGCAACTGCTTCGCCGAAATATCGCTGAATCGCCGAATCAGAGAGATGGCGTTGAAACCGGGAAATAGGTAATGTTTGCGCAAAATGATTGAAGAGTGCATTTGCAAGTCCCAGATGTGCCTCAGCATTTTCGAAATTAATTGGATTTATTTTCTGTGGCATTGTAGAAGAACCAACCTCATCGCCATCTTTCGGCTTCTGCAGAAACACCTCCCGAGAAATATACCACCAGATATCCTGGCAAAAACCTACAAGGACAGTATTCAGCTCAACAATTGAGTGAAATATTGCTGCAAAGTCATCGTGAGGTTTGATCTGGGTTACTTCTAAACGAAATCGAAAACGTATATCACATATCGATTCAGAAGGTTTTGTACGTTCATCAATAGTTTTTGTAAACGCCGTTAAGCCGACAATCCAGTCGTAGTGTGGATTGATAAGGTTAAAAGACGCCATAGTGCCTACTGCCCCGGCACATTTTACGTCAAGATTATAACCATTACCGATTACTCGCCGAAGGTCATCGATTCTTCTTGTATATACAGAAATTTCTTTACCAAGTGTTGTTGGTAATGCTGGCTGACCGTGCGTTAAGGCAAGCATAACTGTTCCCCTGTTTTCATCCTGTAATTCCCAAAGTGCTTCGGATACTTGTTTAGCACACTTTAAAAGTACTTCCAGCTGATCCCGGGTTATTATAGCTCTCGCTAAATTATCGGTGTCTTCGGAAGTCAGTCCGTAGTGAACAAAAGTTCTGTAGCTTTTTGGCAATCTTTCCTTTAAGAAATATTCGACTGCCTTTACATCATGGTTTGTCTTCTTTTCTATTTCCTTGATTTCCTCTGCATTTCTCACTGAAAACTCTTTGTGTATATCTCTCAGTTTATTCTTTTCTTCATCGGGTAAGATGAAACATTTAGGCCCTTCAGATAAAAATATAAGCCACTCAATCTCAACCAGAATTCTGGCTTTGATGAGAGCAAATTCGCTTGCTGAATCTTCAAGTAGTTTTTGTACTTTCTTTGCGTATCTACCAGTCAGAGGACTAATGGATACAATTGACGGTATGTTCATACTAATTTATTAAGTTGTAAGATATGTTTCGCCTTTATACTAGCAAAACTGAAAAATAAAGAAACACCTCCTAATAGGAGGTGTTTCT
>CAZDDY010000013.1:0-2603 GCA_964504455.1 uncultured Candidatus Saccharibacteria bacterium
CAGCGATGGAACGTATTCGTATCGCCGAAACAGAACGCAAAGATTACTACCTGTATATTGATGAATTCCAGAATTTTTCAACAGAAAGTTTCGCCTCAATTCTTTCTGAAGCACGTAAATATCGTTTGTGTTTAACAATCGCACACCAATATACTGCACAGCTTGAAGAAGAGGTTCGTGATGCGGTGTTTGGTAACGTTGGAACCATGATTATTTTTAGAGTTGGTGCTGATGATGCTGATGCACTAGAGAAGGAATTTGAGCCCGAATTTACCGTCGAGGATTTTGTTAATTTGCCAAACCACCAAATTTATTTAAAGCTAATGGTTGATGGAATAACATCTCGGCCATTTTCTGCAACAACGCTTCCTCCACTTGTGGTAACAACTTCTCAAGAAGTTAAGGACCAAGTAATAAAAATCACAAGAGAACTTTATACAAGACCACGACAAAGAGTTGAAGAAGAAATTGATCGGTGGAGTACAACTGTTCCTGGGCAACAAACGGAAGAAGGTGGCCCAGGAGAAGGGCGGTTTCGAGTTGAATGCGTCAACGACAAGAAGGTGTTCTATGTGCCGTTTGAACCAGATCCTACAAGACCACTGTATTGTAGAGAATGTTTATTAAAGATAAAAAATGGTGAACTAGAACCACAGGCTGGGTTTCGTCCGCCAAAGGAGAAAAACAAAGAGGTTGTTTCTTACGACCCTCTTTCTGCTTTGGGAATTGAGTTTGTCCAAAATAAAGAACGAAAAGATCGACCTTCTCGACCATTTTCTCCAATCGGAAATAAAAATACTACTGTGCGCCAAACACCTTCACCACGTCCATTTCAACAAGAAAAGAAAAAAGAAGATGAGTCAGATAAAAAAGAAAGCTTACACTCTGTTCTTTCTCGAGCCCTTCACATAGATCTTGGAAAGAAACCAGTTCAAAAACAAGAATTGGTAAAAGAAGAAGAAAAAAAACAAGAAAAACCCGAAACACTTTCATTGTCTGAGCTTACACAGAAGCCTCAAGTAGTTGAGCGACAGCAAATAAAGCCTAATCTTGATAAAGTCGTAAAAGAAGAAAACAGAGAATCACTACGAGACGCTATTAATAGAGCACTCAAGACTGCAGACGAAGAGACAGTTGTTTCCTCGCAAGAAACAACAGAAGAGGAAGATGTGGTATCAATCAAAGACAGTAAAGAAGAAACAAAAAGAGAGCTCACTCAAAATGAGAAAGATAAAAAAACAGAAGTTTCTGCAGATGCTTTAAAACAACTTCTTGAATAGTATATGAAAAGTGTCGGGCTCAAGCTTCTCTTTTCGATAACTTATTTTCTGTTTATTTCTCATATAGTGCATGGGGCCGTACATATTACAGAAGTCATGTATGATTTACCTGGGACCGATACAGACCGTGAATGGGTAGAAGTTTATAATGATAGTACAGAAGCAATAGATCTTACCGGGTGGAAATTTTTTGATGGGTCAAACCATAATCTTGTAATTCCACCAGAAAATGGGGGACAAGGAAGTATTGTTATTGCTGGCAGAGGTGTAGCAATTTTGGCTTCAGATGCAGCAACTTTTCTCTCCGAAAATCAGTCTTTTGCTGGAACGGTGATAGATACAGTCATGAGTTTGGGTAACACAGGAGATACACTTAAACTAATCAAAAATGATGGTAATATTGCTTTTGAAAATACGTATACAAATTCTGGCGGGCAAGGAGATGGAAACTCGCTTTCGTTGAAGGATTTGGTGTGGAGTGCGGGAGTACCAACTCCTGGAGAAGTTGGTGCGGTTGTTTCTGAAGAAGTTCCAACACCGACAAGTCAATCAATTCACAACAGAAGTCAAAAACAGATAGAGATTTTAATTGAATCCTTACCATCGCCACTTTTTTCAGGTGTGCCATACACATTCTCTGGACGTGTTGTTGATCGAGATGGCTTGCCGGTTACAGGGGGATGGTTTGTGTGGTCGTTCGGAAATGGTGAAATAAAAACTTTCTCACGACCAGAAACCCTTGAATACACCTACTTGTATCCAGGCACATATGCACTAACTTTTTCATACTACTATGCCTCTTTTTATCCAAAACCTGTTGTAACAAAACAAGTAGAAGTAACGGTTGTTTCACCAGATATAACATTCGGGACAGTGTTTCCCGACGGTTCTATAGAGATAAGAAATGAGGGAGCAAACGATGTTGTTGTCTCAGGTTGGAAAATAAAATATGGTGCAAAAGAATTTGTATTTCCAACACCTACTGTTATTTTGTCAGGGAAAAGTATTGTAGTACCAAAGTCGATAAGTAACTTGTCGACCCCTATAGTTAAATCAGATTTAGCACTTTTTTCGGTTAATGACCAACCTATTATTTCACCAACGGCAAAAGTGAGTACATCAATGGTTCTTTCAACAGCCAAGATAAATAAAGAAGAAAATTCTAACTCTGGTAGTGTTTTGGGTGATAGTGTAGGAGTACATACACAAGTAGAAGCAAGTGACATAATCGAGAAAAGCTATACAACTAGAAAGAAGTTCCTGGGGAGTCAATGGGATATATTTTTCATATTTCTTTTGACAGTAGTGTTTTGTAGTATATTT
>CAZDDY010000013.1:2703-13277 GCA_964504455.1 uncultured Candidatus Saccharibacteria bacterium
TCAATGGGATATATTTTTCATATTTCTTTTGACAGTAGTGTTTTGTAGTATATTTTTTTTAAAAACAAAAGGGATAAAAAAATCACCTCTTGAAGAAGAGGCAAGTCAATTTACTATTACTGAGATAAAAGAAAACTAACGCGTAATTCCCGGCAATAGTGGAACAGAAGTTTTACTTGGAAGCACCTCAGGTTGTTCTTCAGCCTCTGTTTCCTTTGCCGTTTCTTCTGTTTTATTTTTTTCTGTATTTGCTTCGGTTTTTATATCGTCAGTATTAACCTCTTGTTCTTCTGTTACATCTTCTGCTACTGCTTTTACATCTTCTTCAATTTTTTTAAGCTCAACTTTCAAGCTTGCCTCAAGCGATGCAGTGACGTCCTCGTCACTTTCTATAGGTTGTTCAATTTTTTTCTCATCAGAATTTTCCTCACCAAGCATAAGATCATTTTCTTTTTCTTCATCTTTAATTACCATTTTAGTAGATAGTGTCATGTTCTCAGTAGGTGTATTTAATTCATCAGATGCGATTTCATTATTTGTAACTGAATTTTCTTGAATTATTTTTTCTTCAGTTGTATCTTCTGCCACATCTAAAGAAGTTACAATCGGAATCAAAGATGCAGCACTCGCTAAGACAACATCACTCTTACCTTCGTCTTTTAAGGTTGATATTGCAGATTGTATTTCACTTACGTGTTCTTTTACAACCGTCGTAACAACCTGAGCTTGTTTTTTTGTTATAACACCTTTCTTTTTTAACTGTTTGACTTCATCAATACGTCGGATAAGTCTTTTTTGTTGCCAGTTTAAAATATCTTCTGGGCTATGTATAAGACTTCCTTCTATGATATTTTCCTTTACAGCTATTTTAATAGGGTAGAGCGCATCCCCAGGGAGAGAGTTTTCGGATGCAAAAGTTAAGGTGCCACCTCCCACAACAACGAAAACTAACACTGCAGCAGTAATTTTTGTAAAAAGTGGGGCATATTTTAGAGACCAAGGTGAGTGAATGGGGAAGTGAAATACTTTTGTGTTTTCTACAATATAGGAAACAACACCGGCTTTCAGTCGGTTTCTTTCGCTTTCTGTCATTTTAATGATAGAAAGTTTTTTTAGTTGTTCCTCAATTTTTTCCATATGTATCAAATACTTCTTTTATTTTCTCTATTCCTCGGTGAATTCTCACTGAAATAGTATTTTCTGTTTCTCCAAACAATTCCGCAATATCCTTTACTGACATATCTTCGGTGTACCTTAAAAGTAAAACGTCTCTATATTTTTCATCAAGGGATCCGACAACTTTTAAAACAAGCTCGGTATCAAATGTGATTTCGTTTTTTTCGGTTGTCATTTCTCCAACATCAAAACCAGTTTCCTGCAAGCTATCAAGCGATACAGACTTTTTTTTTCTGTGATGGTCAATGACCAGGTTTCCTGCAGTTCTATATACAAATGCCTTCATATTCTCAATTGTGTTTCCAGCTCTCATATATTCCCAGGTTTTTGTAAATGTTTCTTGGGTAATATCAAGCGCGACTTCACGATTTGAGATCTTAAAGAGGCAAAATCTAAACACGCCATCAGAGAGCTTTTCATACTCTCTGACAAAGTCATTTTCTCTGTTTTTTTCTAAACGTGTCATAACTTGTGACGAAATAAAGACCCTTTTCTTACAAAACGGATGTTATTTCTTAAGTCAATTTTACTTTATTTTTAAGGTTATTTCTAGTCTCGGGTCATAAAAATTGCTATACTTTCTGCGTGAAAAAGAAGAAAGTTGTTATCCTCGGGGCTGGCTTCGGTGGAGTTGAAGTGGCTCGGGAAATACATAGAAGAACAAGAGGGAAGGTTGAAATTGTTTTAGTTTCAAAGAAGCCGTATTTTGAGTATTATCCAGGGCTATATCGTGTCCTTTCCTCTGAACCACCCTTTGAGGTGTTTGTACCCTTAAAGTCACTGATACCAAGCAAGGTGACACTTTTTATTGATGAAGTAATTGCGATTGAATTGAAAGAAAAGAAAATAGTTTTGAAAGAAGGGCTAATCGATGAGTATGATATTTTGGTGCTTGCCTTAGGAAGTGAAGCATTTTATTTTAATATACCTGGTATCGAAAAATATTCCTTGGGATGCAAATCTCTTGTTGACGTACGCTACTTGAGACGTGATCTTATTTCGAAAATAAATAGAATGCATGATGAAAACAAAGAGCTTCATGTTGTTGTCGCCGGTGGTGGCCCAACTGGCGTTGAGATGGCTGGCCAACTCCACTCACTTTTTAAGGATGAATCACGTTTTCAAGACATAGACTGTGCTCGTCTTAAGGTTATTTTAGTTCAAGCAGACCCACGGCTTATCCCGCAACTTGGCTCAGAGAAGATTTCTGGAAAAGTGAAAGAAAGAATGAAGTCTTTAGGGATTGAAGTGTATACAGAAACAAAAATTGTTGAACAAAATGAAAGTGGTGTTGTGCTGTCAAATGGTACTCTTGAAACAGATACTCTTATTTGGACAGCTGGTACACAAGTAAATACTGTTCTTCAAAAAACTGAGGGACTTATGTTAAGTCCAAAAAGAAAAATTTTAGTGAATGAATTTTTGCAAGCCAAGGGGTTAGATGGTGTGTATGTTGTTGGCGACAATGCTGATACAAAATATTCTGGGCTCGCACAAACTGCAGTATCAAACGGCGCATATGTTGGTAAGGCTATTTCTAGGGTTCTTCTTGGAAAAAAAATATATCCGTATATACCAAATCATTCCCCAGCATATGTTATGCCTGTTGGGCGTTTCTGGGGCATTTTTTACTTTAGAGGTTTTACCATCACAGGAATTATTCCTCACATGATGCGATACGGAGTAGATGTATTTTACTTTTTCAGGCGGTTACACTTCTTTAATTTTTTAAGGTTATACATTAAGGGAAGATTGCCGGAAAATTAATTCTATAGTTTTTCTATTTTCTTAATTATCTTTGGGATTTTTTTAAAATCTGTTATAAGTGTTTCTCGCATACTGCCATTATAAAGTGCCGATGCGGGATGGTAGAGTGGAAGGAAGTATTCGCACGTAATATGTTTGAATTTTTTGTGAAGAAGTTTTCCGTGCACATTTGAAATTTTTTCTTCTGGGAAAAAATTATTCATTGAATGTCTTCCAAGAAAAATAATTAGCCTTGGATTAATAAAATTAAGTTCTTCGTAGAGCCATGGAGCACATGATTCTTTTTCTCCTGGTTCCGGGTCTCTATTATCAGGTGGGCGATATTTTACGATGTTTGTAATGTATACATCTTCACGCATCATATGTATCTCTTGTAACATTTCATTTAAAAATTGACCTGCACGGCCAACAAAAGGTACCCCCTGTTTATCTTCCTCTTTTCCTGGTGCCTCACCAATAAAAATAATAGATGCACTTGGGTTACCATTTCCAAAAACTGGTTGAGTCGTAAACTTTTTTAAATCACACGTATTTTTTTCTGCCCACATCTTATGTATGTTCTCCAGTGCGGTTTTCCTATCCATACTTGAAAGTATATCAAAATACAAAAAGGGCTAGAAAATATAAAAAGCTGACGATGATGTCAGCTTGTAGTGGGTTATAAATAAATTATTATTCAAATAGTACTGTAAGAAGGAGGCGGTGATTTTCTTTTTTTACGATGTTATGCCCGTACCCAAGTTCAACGCTCAGGTGTTTATTTCCAATTTTTATTGGTTCAGCCCATTTAACAAACGGACCCATATACATTTCTAAACTTCTTTGGGATTCTTGCCCCGGTTCACTTTCGTCAGGAGAATAAATTGTTTCGAAATCTCCACCAATAACGATCTTTTTTACAGTGATACCAGCATTTATCAGGAATGGTCCATAAAAGTGATAAACATTTTTTCCCATAGACATACTGACAGTCGAGAGCCAGTAAAATTTGTGATCATCATACTCGACTGTAAATCCTGCACCTGTTCCTTCGAATTTCCCAAAGTGCCGGTAAATCATGGGAAGGAAAATCATCTTTTTTTTCTCTGTGTGTTCCCAATAAAGAGGGAACCCAATACCTATGGAGGTAACTCCTTTTTTGCCAAAATTGCTTGAAAGGTCAAAGGCGAATGTTTTTTCTCTTGCAATCAATGTTCTGAAAGCAAAGGCATTCTTTTCGTGTCCTTTATTTTTAACCACAGATTCTCCTCTTGCAAGAAGATGGAGGTACAAATCTTTTTTCTGTTCCTGTCCGTGAGTGCCATTGAAAAAAAATAGCCCTAAGGTGAGGATACATAAAGCTTTTCTCATAAATCGATTTTTTTCAATTTTAAAATTTTCGTATTCAAAATAACATAAAAAATCCTTTTAGGCAACAAAAGGCTATGCTATAGTGCCAGTATGTTTAAAAAGTTTTTAATGAAGTCAGCTCTACGCCTCAAGGGTATGCCAAAGGATCAGGCAAATGAAATAGCTGAAAAACTGTCAAATAACCCTGAAATGGCAACTGCTATTAAAGCGCTTGAGAGCAATAAGGAAGTAAAAGAGCTTTTAGAAAAAATCCAAAAAGAAATTGAAGAAAAAACCAAAACAGGCCTAGACCCAATGATGGCTCAAATGAGCGTGATGATGAAATATAAGCAAGAAGTGCAGAAACATCAGGATGCTCTTATGCCACTTATGCAATTGATGCAAAAATAATATGAAGTTAAGTATTGGTATTGTCGGTCTTCCAAACGTAGGCAAATCTACACTTTTTAATGCGCTAACAAAGAAAGGTGTCCCTGCAGAAAATTATCCATTTTGTACTATCGATCCATCGGTTGGTATTGTGCCGGTGCCAGATGACCGACTAGGAAAATTATCAGAGTTTTCAAAATCTGAAAAAACTATTCCAGCAGTTATTGAATTCGTTGATATCGCCGGACTTGTCGAGGGTGCATCAAAAGGGGAAGGGCTAGGAAATCAATTCCTTTCTCATATTCGAGAGGTTGATGCAATTCTTCACCTAGTAAGAATATTTCCAATAAAAAGCTCTGGAGTGGAAATTAACCATGTGTATGGTACCGTTGATCCGCTTCGAGATATTAGTGTTATAAATTTAGAGCTTATTCTTGCTGATTTTGAAACAGTCACCAAACGCAAAAACAATATACAGAAAGACGTAAAAAAAGGTGACAAAGAAGCATTGGTAGAAGAAGGTGCTCTTATAAAAATTATTACTGCGCTTGAAGAAGGGAAGCTTGCACAACATACCAAACTTGATGAAAAAGAAAACGAAAAAATAAAACAGTTGGGACTTCTCACGATGAAGCCAATGATTTTTGGTTTTAATAAACGGGCAGGTGCACATAATTTAGATGTTGATGATCCAGAAAAATTTCAAGAGGTTCTACTTGTAACAAAAGAGCTCGGAGCCCAGTACGTGCTTTTAGACGCGAAAATAGAAGACGAACTTAAAGAGTTTCAAGGGGAAGAAAAAGAGATATTTAGAAAAGAGCTTGGGGGAGAGACAGATGGAATTAATGACCTTATTGTTTCTGGCTATAAACTTCTTAATCTTGAAACATATTTTACGACAGGATCTGATGAAACACGTGCATGGACTATAGAAAAAGGAAGCACCGCACCAATTGCAGGTACTGCAATCCATACAGATTTTAAAGATAAATTTATTCGAGCGGAAGTGGTGTTTTGGAGTGATTTACTTGAAGCGGGAAGTTACGCGGAGGCTCGAGCAAAAGGAAAAGTTCGTACCGAAGGAAAAGAGTACGTTGTAAAAGACGGTGATGTAATTGAATTTAAAATCTAAATAAAAAAGACCCGGATCTTGCTCCGGGTTTTTTGTACGTTTTTATTTATATGTAGGGTCTTAAGAATTGAGAATATTTTTGTTGTTTTAGCTTCTGCAAGGCTTTGTCTTTAATCTGCCTGACTCTTTCGCGGGTCAGGTAAAATTTTGCTCCAATATCTTCCAGGCTCATCGGGTGTTCAATACCAATCCCAAAGAAATACAACAGTACCTCTCTTTGCCTATCTGTGAGCATATGTAGACACCTATCAATTTCCGATTTCAATGATTCATCATGCTCAACCAGCTGATTAGGTTTTTCGGTATTTGGGTCTTCAAGTATATCAAGAAGAGTTGTCTCTTCGTGATTTGCGTCCAAGGAATTATCCAAACTACTGTGCCTGACATTTATGCCAAGCGTACTTTCAACTTCATCAATATCTATTTTAAGCAACTCAGCGATTTCTTCAGAAGTAGGTTCTCTTTCGTATTTTTGCTCTAATTCATTATATGCTTTTTGAATACGATTGCTGAGCCCTACTTTGTTAAGTGGTAGGCGAACCATACGAGACTGTTCCGCAAGTGCTTGCAATATGCTTTGCCTGATCCACCACACGGCGTAAGAAATAAATTTAAACCCTCTTGTTTCGTCAAACCGTTGTGCGGCTTTGATGAGCCCAAGATTGCCCTCGTTTATCAAATCCGAAAGAGATAACCCTTGGTTTTGATATTGCTTAGCAACAGAAACTACAAACCGCAAGTTTGCATTTACAAGTTTATGTAAGGCTACTTTGTCTCCCTTTTTGATACGGAAGGCAAGACGAACTTCTTCTTCTGGAGTTATTAGCTCTTGTTTGGCCATTTCCTGTAGGTATGTTTCCAAAGATGCTTCGTCACGATTTGTGACACTCTTTGAAATCTTCAGTTGTCTCATACTCATAGGTAAAGTTTTTAAGTTCTCTGAAATAATAGCTTTTTAGAAGAGGTGCTGTAAAGGTATATCTATGGTATATACTTTGTATGGAACTTACACTTATCTCGCTTAATATTCAGCAAGATTTACATCACCATCTAGCTATTCCTTTTTTACAATCCAAAAAACCGGACATAGTATGTCTTCAAGAAGTATTTAAAGAAGACCTCCATTTATATGAAGAAGCTCTTGGAATGAAAAGTTTTTATAAACCAGAGTGCTTTATTGAATCCTTAGTAACTGGAGACGGCAAGGATAAACTTTTTGGTGTTGCAATACTTACTAACAAAGAGGCAGTTTTTGATTTTTCATACATCGTTGGTGACGAAGCACACATTCCAGTCTTTGATTTTAAAAACTCATTAACAGAGCGTAATATCATCAATACTGTCTTAATTTGGGTAGATATACAAAATAGCAATGGAAAAAGCATGCGAGTGGCAACAACACATTTCACATGGACGCCTGATGGTAGTTCCACTAAATATCAACTAGAAGACATGCAAAAACTTATTAATGTTTTAGATACCAAACTTGGACATTTTATCTTAACCGGCGATCTGAATGCACCACGTGGCTCGGAATCTTTTTCTAAACTTGCTGAAAAGTATATTGATAATATTCCTGAAAAATATGATTCCAGTCTCGATCCAAACTTGCATCGCGTAAGAGGACTAAAGCATATGGTTGATGGGTTATTTTCGACAAAGGAGTATACAATTTCAAATGTATCACTAGAAGAAGGAGCAAGTGACCACAAGGCTGTTATTGCAACAATTTCGCTATGAAGATAAAAGACGAAATTTTTATATATCCAACTGACACCTTGTATGGGTTATGTGCTTCTGCTTTTTCAAAAAAAGCAGTGGAGAGAATTTATACAATAAAAGGAAGAGATGAAAACAAGCCATTTATTATTCTTATAGCATCACTTAATGATCTTAAAAAATTTCACATTGTTCTAAGCAAGGAACAAAAAATCTTTTTACAGAAAGTATGGCCAGGAAAAGTGAGTGTTATTTTGCCAGTACCACAGAAAAAATTCGAGTATCTTCATCGTGGCAAAAAATCTTTAGCATTTCGTCTGCCTAAAAAGAAGCTACTTTTAGATCTGATTCAAAATGTTGGTCCACTCGTTGCACCATCAGCAAATCCTCAAGGGGGAAAGCCTGCAGAGACTATTAAAGAGGCAAAAAAGTACTTTGGTGGAAATGTTGATTTCTATATCTCTGGTGGAAAATTACAGAGCAAACCTTCTACAATTATTTCACTTGTTACAAAAGAGCCGAAGATTCTCAGGGAGGGCAGTATGCAAGTAAGATTTGACAAGTTGAAGATATAGAGGTATTTTTTTATTGATATATCTTTAAAACAAAATCAATTTTTATTATGTTTGAGGTCCCGCCGCTCGTAAACATACTGAGCGAATTTACAGAAAACTACAGAAGCCGTGGAGAAATGGATCCCACTGTGGCGATTGTATATCGCCGGCAAAAAAAAGAGATCTTTGACGAAGATTTGCTGAGACCAGTGTACAATCTCTGGTACAACAAACTTCGAACGAGACTCTCGGGTGAAATAACCGATGGTTTACATGAGAGCCAGCACGTAACCCAGATGCTCTCTGCAGCACTAACCTTTATTAAAAATAATAAACTCTATGCTTCTTCAATCGAAGAAGCAATCACTCAATTGATTCTTGAGATAGATACATATTATAAAAAATCTTTTTTCCTCACCGTTGCTGCATAAATTATCGTCATTCATGAATATAAAAGTCCGACCCATGTTTTGGTGTCGGATTTATTTTTTTATTCATAGTGTGGTACAACAAGTAACGAACTTAGATTGGCAGTAATTTAAAAACAAAAAAGGATTTATTATGAAAATCAAAACCCATGAGAAATTGTCTCAAAAACTTCGGGTCCCTGGCGGTCTCGGAGAAAGTATTTTTAAATCAAATATCTTTGGTTACCAATCACACGAATTTTCAGTGTTGAGATCGGAAAAAATTGAGAAGATTCCACCAAAGGATCTTTTCATTCAAGGAGTAGAGGAAATTCCACCTACCTTCGATCAAATATTTCAGCACCTACGAGAGGAAGAGCGTATGGTTTATCCTTGCGTCACAGAACAATATGTTCCTATGGTTGTTCGATTGTGGAATAGCCCTTGTGAAAAATCCAGAGCCACACTTTTGTGTTTCTCAAGATTTATAAATTCGCTGGGTAAGCCCGATATCAGAGGTCTTCGGATTACATTTCCAAAAAAGGAAAAACCAAGTGTTTTTTTGTACGAATTTACAGAAAAGACAAATTGGATTCATACAGACACTACGTTCCTCCTTCTTCCTGAGCCTATTGAAATCACTACCTCAAAAGGGTATCAAAAAGAACTGAAAAAAATGGTAAAAAACGCTTAAAAGAACTAAAAAATATAAGCCCTTGCATGCAAATATGCAGGGGCTTTTTTGTATAAGGATAAGACACAGATAAGCCTTGACTTCTTCATCTCCTTGGTATATACTTGCCCCATCAGATGTTAGCAGTAAACAAAAAACAATTTTTGAGGCAACGGTAAAGACGTTTTGTGTCTTACGTACCGCCTCACGGCGGTTTTTTGTTGAAAGAGAAGTGTCCGAGCGAGCGGTTCACTGAAAACTAAATGCTACGGCAAACACACAGCTTGGGAAGTGGTTCCCGAGTTGACCAAGTTTTACGAGGTCTTTTCGTCGTTGTGTTGCACGTAGTGGAAAATGTGATTTCTAGCTTTCCTAATAGGAAAGTAAGAGCATATGGTGGATGCCTTGGTTCTTAATAGCGATGAAGGACGCAATTTGACGGCGATACGCTTCGGGGAAGTGTCAAATAACTTTTGATCCGAAGATGTCCGAATAGGGAAACCTCATTGAGTAAACCTCAATGGTTATAGACTCGACTTCTATAACGCGCACTCAGGGAAGTAAAACATTTCAGTACCTGAAGGAAAATAAACTAAAACAAGTATTCCGATAGTAGCGGCGAGCGAAATCGGAGAAGCCCAAACCGAGCATCACTCACACACTGTGTTTCTTTGAAACGTTGTGTGCGAGTGAAGCTCGGGGTTGTACGGCAAGAATGTCTTTATAGAGGAAAGTTACAAAATGTGTATGTAGGTGAAGCTTCTGGAAAGAAGCGCCATAGATGGTGATAGACCAGTAACCGAAACATGCATATCTTTCTTATTCTTGTTCGTGAGTACTTCAAGACATGAATAGCTTGAAGGAATCCGCCGGCACTAACCGGCAAGGCTAAATATATTAAGAGACCGATAGTGAACTAGTACCGTGAGGGAAAGGTGAAAAGTAGTCCGAAAGGACAGTGAAATAGACCTGAAACCATATGCTTACAAAGAGTCGGAGCGGGCAGATCTCGCTTTATGATTGATTTTCTTTTTTAGATTTTCTTTCATAGAGCGTGATCTGTCCGTCACGGCGTGCCTATTGAAGAATGAGCCAACGAGTTTATGTATGTTGCACGGCTAAGGAGCGAAACCTCCCGAGCCATAGGGAAACCGAGTGTGATAAGCGCGACAAAAAGTAGCATATATAAGACCCGAAGCCAGAAGAGCTACCCATGAGCAGGGTGAACTTTTGAGAAATCAAAAGGGAGGCCCGAACCAGTTGATCGTATAACGTCTTTGGATGACTTGTGGGTTGGAGTGAAAAGCTAATCGATTCTGGTAATAGCTGGTTCTCTCCGAAATAGCTTTAGGGTTAGCGTCAGGTGTTCCTCTTGGGGGTAGAGCACTGGAAGGTTTCGACAGGGAGCAATCTCGCGAAACCTATCA
>CAZDDY010000014.1:0-4747 GCA_964504455.1 uncultured Candidatus Saccharibacteria bacterium
TTTCTTGTGCTTTCACTTTCATCAACAACATTCTTTGTTTTAGAGAGAAAGTTTCCAATATGAAGCATTTAGTTTTTTCTCATTGGCATAACCAAATACAAATATGTCTCATCTCCTAGTGGTTTAAAAATAAGTGGCTTGTTTTCTCCAAACCAAAGAATTTCTAAAGAATCGGTACCAGCCACAGAGAAAAAGTTTAATAAGTACTCGTGGTTAAGAGATGTTTTAAACGATTCTCCTGCTGATTTACAATTAACATCACCAGTAAAAGACCCTGCGTCAGGAGTAAGTGTTTCTATGTGCATAGTGTTCTTTTTTGTATCGACTGAAAGTGAAAGTTCTCTGTCTTTGTTTGAAAAAACAGTTGCTGCTTTACAAAGATCTATAAAATCTTTTGTTAAAACCTTAACAGAGGTTTCTGTTTTTTGTGGAATTATTTTTGTATAGTCAGGAAAGGCAGCGTTTAGTATGTGCGAGTTTATGTAAATATTTGCAACTTCTATTGAAAGTTGGTTTTGATTAATTGTTATTTTTAAACTACCGATTGATGATTCAAGGATTTTAATAATTTCTACAACGTTTTTTATTGGAATAAGTATGGAAGGAAATCCGTATAAATCTGGGATGTACACTCTCTTTTCAGAAAGTCTGAAAGAATCAGTAGCAACAAACACGAGCGTGTCTTCCTGGTATGTTATAAAAATACTTGAAATTTCCGGTTTTATATCTGACTGCGCTGCACTAAAATAAACAGATTTAAGTGCGTTAGTAAACTCAGTATTTAAGCAACTAAAACTATACCCTTCGTTTTTACCGATTGTTGGAAAATCTTCTTCTGGTAATGTTTTTATTGATGTTTTAAATGTTGCACCTTGTAAAACCAGTGTTGTTCCTTCGTTTGAAAGTGTTATTTGAGCATCTTCTGGTGGATTTATAGACCCAACAAAAGAAAGAATTTGTGTGACTGGAACAACCACTCGTCCTTCTTTTTTAACCGTTACTTTATTTTGTATTTTAACGCTTAGGTTTATGTTTGTGGCAGAAACTATCAACATGTCTTTGTTGGTTTCAAAACAAACAGTTGATGCAACAGGAACCAATGAATTTTTACCAGTAACTTTTGCAGCTGTTTGAAGTAAACTTTTAAATTGTCGAAATGAACATGTTATTTGCATAGGTGCATTATACTTCTATATAAAATTTATTATTACTATTATCCCTGTTAATTGTGTGTATATTTTTTTATCCTTTAAACACAACATTTTTTTAGGTTTTATATATAAATACTTTTTTATTTAACTCTTAATAACTTTTAATATCTTTTTATTTTTTTATTTGAAACTCTTTTTTGTTTGATTTATTAACATATCTACATTTTTAATCCACATCATTTAAACATATTTCTTAACTCCTCAAATTCTTGTACAAGAGTGGGATTTAGTTTTAATTCGTTTTTTATTTTGTTATACGAGTGGATAATTGTTGTGTGGTCCTTCCCTCCGAGTTCTTGGCCTATATGTGGATATGAGATATTAAATTCTTCACGAAGTATAAACATTATCATTTGTCGTGCATACACAATCTCTTTCCTTCTCGTTTTTTCATAAATAGTGGATTCCTCAACGTTGTAATAGTTTGCGATAATACGAACCACTTCTTTTGGTGAGACAGATTTCTTCTTCTGTACATTGTTTTTAAGTACTTGTTTTACTTCTGTGAGGGTGACATCCTTCTTTTTTACTTGTCCTTGTAAAACAATATTCTTTAGTACTCCTTCTAATTCACGAATATTACCCCTAATACTTGTTGCTAAGTATTCTAAAACATCTGGAGAAAGTGTTGTGTGTAAATCAGCAAGTTTGTTTTTTAATATTGCCATACGTGATTCGAAATCAGGCTCAACAATATCAACAATCATCCCCTGCGAAAACCGAGAGCGGAGGCGATCCTCAAGCCCTGGTATAAAATTTGGGTGCTTGTCAGAGGAGAAAATAATTTGTTTGTTTGCGTCATAGAGTGTGTTAAACAAATGGAAGAGTTCTTCCTGGGTTTTTTCCATTTTTCCAATAAATTGAATGTCATCCATGATGATAACATCGTATTTTCTATATTTTTCCTTAAAAACAGCTGCTTTGTTGCCTTGGTTTTGAACTGAACTTATATAGTCCATTGAAAATCGCTCAAGGGTTGTGTAATAAACCTTCAGTTCTGGATATCGAGCCTTGATTCCATTACCAATAGCCTCTATAAGGTGTGTTTTTCCAAGCCCGGTTGATCCATATACAAAAAACGGATTATATAAAGTTCCTGGGTTTTGAAGTATTGCTTGAGATGCAGCATATGCAAGCTCGTTGAATGGTCCAACAACAAATGTGTCAAACGTATATCGAGCATTTAAGTTATCATTTTTGTTAATATAAAGATCTCTTAAAGGAAGCTCTTCCATTGAACCATTGTCTTGTGGAATTTTTTCTATTTTTGCCTCAATGTTTTTAATGTCTGTTATTCTGGCAATTGTAAATTCTATACAACGAGTATTAGATAATTCTTGAACAAGAGCCTTTAATATGAGTTTATAAAACTTTTTTGATAACCACTCTTTTACAAACTCGTTTGGTACAGCCAGAAAAACTGTTCCATCTTCTGTTCTTATTATCGCAGTGTTTTTAAACCAGGTTGTAAAGTTTGGTTTGGATACCTCTTTTTCTATTGTGAGAAGGGCCTTTCCCCAAATATCTTTCAAATTTATATATGTTGTATCCACGATACTGCAATTATAGTTGTATATTGATACTTGTAAACAACAAACACTTGTTTACAAAGGTGTGTATAGCTTGTGTATAGTAAAGAACCTTCACAAACCTTGAAAAAGTAAAAAAATCTGGTATATTCTCTGTATGTCAATTACCTATCAGCCTAAAAAGAGAAAGCGCGCAAAGACCCACGGATTTCTTGTTCGTAAGAATAGTCCTACAGGTAAAAACGTCATTACTCGTAGACGAAGAAAGGGTAGAAAAAAGCTTAGCGTATAATATAGATACTATGCTTCCCAAAAAAAAGAGGATCGACCGTAAAACATTTTTGGCTGTTTTGCCCAAAACAAAAACGGAGTCGACCCCCTTTTTTACTATACGGAGTAAAAAAAGCGATACACCTAAGGTTAGTATCGTAATTTCAAAAAAAATAGCAAAAACAGCTATTCAAAGAAACTATATAAAAAGACGTATTTACAACCATCTTTCTAATCAGTCATCGAGTAAAACCCTCCTAATTTTTGTAAAAAAACCATTGGAAAATAAGGATATTTTAAAAAAAGCTCTTTTGGAATTAGATAAGATAGTATCATGAGAAAATTGGCTATTTCTGTAATCTCTTTTTATCAAAAAACTTTGTCATTAGATACAGGCTTTTTACCTCGTTTTTTTGGTTTAGGCAGGAAAACATGTATGTTTTATCCAACATGTTCAGAATATACAAAACAGGCAATAAAAAAATACGGAACCATTGAAGGTACGTACCTTGGCATTTTAAGGATTGGACGATGTCACCCAGGAAGCACTCCTTCTGTTGACGAAGTTCCGTAACCTTTCATTTATTCATTTTTTATGTACAATGGGCTGTATATGAATAGCCTATGGATTACTATTTTTTACCAGCCAATATATAACCTATTGGTCTTTTTTGTATCAATTTTTCCAGGAAACGATATAGGACTTGCTGTTGTTGCCGTTACAATTCTAATAAAAATAATTATCTATCCTTTAACGAAACGTTCAATAAAAAGCCAAATTTTATTGAAAGCATTTGCGCCAAAACTGAAAGAGATTCAAGAACAATACAAAGATAATAAAAAACTCCAAGCAGAAAAAACTTTTGCGCTGTATAAAGAACATAAAATAAACCCGTTTTCTGGTTGTCTACCGATATTATTGCAACTCCCAATCATTATTGCGGTCTATCGCGTGTTTCTTGATGGAATAACAAAGAACGAGCATTTGCGATACGCATTTATAGAAGCTCCGCAAATGATCGGTCCACATTTTCTTAGTTTGATCGATCTTTCTAAGCCTTCAATCTTTCTTGCTATTCTTGCAGGTGTTACACAATATATTCAATTAAGATATTCACCAACCTTTCAAAAAGCTGATACCACTCCAACAAATTCACAAGAAGCTTTTACTCAAAACTTTCAAAAACAAATGGTCTACATGCTCCCAATCCTTATGCTTGTTATAGGAATCTCGCTTCCAGGGGCAGTTGCACTTTATCTTGTAATCAGTAATATAGTTACCATTGTGCAAGAAAAAATGATTCAAAAAAGTCTTGCAAAATAAGGATATATGGACCATGATCGAGTCAAAAACATAATACATGACTTCTTCAAAAACGCCTCTTTTCTCGATGGCGACCTATCTTTTTCTCA
The DNA here is from genome assembly GCA_964504455.1 of uncultured Candidatus Saccharibacteria bacterium. GTDB lineage: Bacteria > Patescibacteriota > Minisyncoccia > Phycocordibacterales > UBA9973 > CAZDDY01. The sequence goes on from CAZDDY010000014.1 coordinate 4,424, forward strand.
TGATGAAAAAAATAATACTCTTTGGGCAACACTAAAAACAGGAGACCATAAACTTTTCACTGGAAAAAACCACGACACGCTTCAAGCAGTCAGCACATTGATTAAAAGATTGGTTGAAAAATCTTTTGAAACAGATCCAGGTGTTGCACTTCCTCCATCTGTTATTTTTGATGTAAACGATATTCAAAAAAAGCGTATTGAGCAATTGAGAACACTTGCTCACATGCTTGCTGAGCGTGCACGGTTTTTTAAATCTAATGTAGAGGTTGACCCAATGTCCCCTTTTGAACGAAGAGTAGTACATGAATTTTTAACTGAATATAA
>CAZDDY010000014.1:4847-11848 GCA_964504455.1 uncultured Candidatus Saccharibacteria bacterium
TCTATTTGCCAGAAACTATCATCAAATGATATCAATCCTTGGTACCAATTATCTGGAAACACTCCTTCTGGTACATATTTTGGAACAGCACAAAGCACACTTATATTTGTTGGAAGCCACACACACTTTTCTGCCAGTGTATCAATAGACACATCAAATGCTTTTCTATCTCCTATATTATAAAAAGAAGTATTAATTTGATTTCCTGCCCCAGAAAAAAGTATCTGTGTTCCGTCTGGGCTTGTGTTTGTTGTTAAGCCACCTATACCACCAAACACTTTTTCAAATACACCTGAAACGGTATCTACGCTGTATACAAACCCAGGAACATAGCCACTTGCTTTTGTTGTAAGTGTTACAAGATTTTTATTTACCCACTGTGCGAGCCACTCACTATAAGGATGTTGCCATAGAACACTTTGTTTTTTTGTATCTATATTTCTAATGACCCCAGTACTATTTCCACCAACGGCTGTCTGTAAATAGAGTTCAGTTGTATCAGGGGATAAAGCAACATCTTTTATATCATCTTCTAGAATTGTTCCAGGTAATGGTGCTTCAGAAATATCATCACCTAATTTTTGCTCTGGAACTTTTCCATAAAAACTAGCGATCGTTAACTCGTCTTCTTTTAAGTAACGAAGTAAAACATTTTTTCCACCATTTGTTATATATGCCTCGTGGACTCTTGGTATGGTGGTGTTGGTTACTTGGTATTGGTCTCCTGAATCAAGAATAACATCAAAAATATTTCCATTTTCTTTATCAACAAGCCTAGCCGATAGTTTTTTAGGAATAGTGCTTTCTATAGTGTTTCCCAAAATGCACTCATATGGGGCTGATAATTTTTTTCTTGTAAGTTCATCGACTACTCCTGTTGGTTCTGTAAGGTTACGCGGAGTAAGAATTTCATTTTTAAATACACGTTGAAATTTATTTATCGCATCTACTGTTTTTTGGCCAAGTGTTGTTGTTTCTTGTCCCTTTGAACCAACACCAGAAGTAGCAACAACAAACTCCGTGCATGCATTAAGTGTTTGTTGCAAACGTTTTACATCCTCTCCTGTTGACCCCAGTCGTAGTTCTCTTTCAAAAACACCTACCGGAGGTATAAGCGTTACTTCTTCATCTAAAGAGTCTTCACCAGCAAATACTTCACGCATAAAATATCCATAGCCTGCAACATGGCCAGCGTAAATTTTTCTCAATGCTGGTGCCTCTTGCTCTATAGGGATTTCTTCACCAAGCTGTTCTTCTTGGGTCTTTCCTCCACCAATATCTTCCAAAACATCCTTTATTCTAGTTCCACTTCCTTTCCCAAAAGGAAAATAATCTCGAAGGGTAGCTTCTCTTCCACCCTCACGCACTCTTTGTATATCTTTGTTTGCAAGAACTAAATATATTCCTAGAAATATGACAATCAGTATTCCTACTATAAAGAGCGTTCGTTTCATGTTTTTTAATTATATCAAAAATAAACCATTAGTGACCATCTGTTGACCAGTGCCATGCTTCGCTTGGCAAATTATATAACCCATATTTTTTTGCATTTGCTTGTAGCCATTTGAATCCAGGAGTAGTGCATGTACTGCTTTTTCTCGGGTAGCACATGTTTTTAAAGTCAAAAGCCAAACCCATTTGGTGTCGTGATTTTCCTGGTCTGGCCGTTGGTGGCTTACACTGGTTGCTTGGCTTTTGGTTTATGTCATAGTCTGAGGTACCACAGTTTTGTTTTCGAAGTTCAATTTGACGTTCATTTGTTCTTCCACCAGATGCTGTCAGAATAATCCCTTCTTTTTTTGCTGCCGCGATTAAATTTTTGAAATTTTCGGCAATATCTTTACAAACTAAGATATTTTTTTGATTTACTGTATCTATAGCAACCAGACCACCTTTGCAAAGTGATGTTTGACCACCAACTAAGTCAGAATCTTCCCTCTCATACTCTAATCTTAGTTCTTCTGGTAAATCAACTTCCACCCCCGCTGTATTTGCCGTCCCAGGTGCGAGATCAAGTGAGACTAGTTGTGGGTTAATTGTTCGGAGAATAATGTAGGCAGCAAGTGCAAGGACCACTCCAAAAAGAGCTCCTTGGACTGTTTCTTTTCCACTTTCTTTCTTCCCAATAGCATCAGTAGTCATATATTGAATACCACCAACAACAATCATCACTACTGCGAGTACTCCAATGATACCAATAATGACTCGTACCATCGTGTTAACCCATTTCCCTACATCCATACTCTGCTCCACCTTTTCAAGTCCTGGAAGTGGCTCAAGAAGCTCATAAGTACAGTCTGCTCCAATACAAGGCCCTACAGTGGTTTTTTGGGGGGTGACAGTAACGGAGGGGTCTTGTGTTGAAGGCTGGTTTTGTATTATTTTATCTATTTCTTGACACCGGGAAATTTCAGGGAGTTTTGCTTTATTTGTACAATAAAACGCTATAAGAGCTTTAACTTTCTCAAGCTTAAAACAATCATTCGAAATGTTTAATACACCCTTTTGTTCTACCTCTTTCAGACAGCTATCTTCTGTAACTTGGGCATTGAGTGATATAGGTTGAATACTAAAAAAAACCCCAAATGTTATAAGAAGGATCTTTGTAGTTAATGAGTGTTGCACCACTTCCTTATTTTAACTTATTTTCAGTGAGAATCTACTGAAACGCTTTTTGATACGCTTCATCAAGTTGTGCATCAGTTACTGTTACTTTTCCAGCACACTCAATCTTAAATTGTGCCCTTGCTAATGGATATAGTACTTTTTTATCTACAACTCCACTTTTCACTAGCCCGATATCTGTATCTAGTCCAATTCCAGTTTCTTTTGACACTTGATTCATATAAGCTGTTGGATTATCAGTTTTATCACCAACCGCATAGTACCCAAATAGTTGTCTTAATGTTTTAAAGTGCTTTTGGTATTCACTTACTTTTTTCGGATCTCTTTCGTATTGAGTCTTTAAATTTTTCATGTATGCTCTAATTCCCCAAACAGGGTCAGAAAAAACGACGAAGTTAATATCAAATTTTGTTCCATCTTCTCTTGTCCCTTGAACTGTATCAATTCCTGTTTTTCCTTCCCACGCGTCGTTTCCTGTTATATTTCCGTAATTGTTATTTCTTATACAGGCAATTTGGCCATCCGCATTTTTTCTTTGGCCTGCCTTTTGAATAATATTTAATTCTTCTGCTAGCTTCACACTCACCCCCGCTGTATTTGCCGTCCCAGGTGCGAGATCAAGTGAGACTAGTTGTGGGTTAATTGTTCGGAGAATAATGTAGGCAGCAAGTGCAAGGACCACTCCAAAAAGAGCTCCTTGGACTGTTTCTTTTCCACTTTCTTTCTTCCCAATAGCATCAGTAGTCATATATTGAATACCACCAACAACAATCATCACTACTGCGAGTACTCCAATGATACCAATAATGACTCGTACCATCGTGTTAACCCATTTCCCTACATCCATACTCTGCTCCACCTTTTCAAGTCCTGGAAGTGGCTCAAGAAGCTCATAAGTACAGTCTGCTCCAATACAAGGCCCTACAGTGGTTTTTTGGGGGTCTACAACAACTCCAGGGTCAGTAGGTTGTGCAAATGTTGTGTTTGATACTAAAAGCGAGCAAAAAATAATTACAACAAAAAAAAAGCTTTTTTTCATAACTTACTCAAGTCTAATATTGAGTGATTTGGAAACTTCAAGAAAAAGTTTTGAAACACTCGTAATATCAATTTTTAATGTTGCAATCCCAGTTTGTTCACCCCGTCTTAAAATAATTGCATTTTTCCTTTCTGGTGTTGGTATCGTGTTGCCATTAATGCTCCATGTATAGTTTAAATCTCCAGAAAGTGGATAATTTGGAGAAACAAAATAAGGTTCGGCAACAATCATTTTATCTGACTCAGAAATAGTAACACCTTGTGTAAGTGCTGCATTGTATTTAGTTCCTAAAACAGAATCTCTCTCATAAAAAATTATTTTCGGGTTGAATGTTCTCAGTGCAATATTTGCTTTTGCGTTACTACCATCATTTGGGTCAGTGCTTTCAAGACTAATGTTTTCTTGATTACTAAGATAGTTCATTTTGATAGTTATTGATTGTTTGCCATACCCAGACAGTCCTGGAAGCGCAGTATAATTTCTTTTCCATGCATACAGTGTATTTTTACTGCTAGTTATTTTTCCATTCGTATTAAAATTCGGTAAAGCTACGATTTTTACCAAACCCTCAGAAGAAGGAAGCGCTTTTCCTTTGTAAAATGGAGGTGTATATGAATCAACAGCTTGCCACAAAAGATCAACAGCTCCCGGTTTTGTTGTAATGCGTTTTACTATTTTTTCACCATCAATAGCAATAGTTACCTCAATAGTGGTTGCTTCCCCTATTCCCTTTGTTTGAAAAGAAAAACTTTTTTCACCAATACCAGTTAACGTCACTTGTCCGTTGGTTTTCCAAGTTATCAGTGCTTGATCAAGATCGTATGTATAACTTTGAAGTGTTACTACAACACCTTCATATGGTCCAGGAATCTCTGGGTCACTAATCACGCTTATGTCATTTTGTTCAAGTTGGGCAAAAGAAGTAGAAGGAACCAAGAGTAAAATTCCTAGAAAAAAAAGTAAAGATATTTTTCGTATCAGCACCATTGTCTGTATTATACAATGTCCACTTTTCAAAAACTACTGACGCTCTTTTTGTTGCCTTAAGGCAAGTATTTGCTCTGGGTCAGAAGTAATAATTTGTTCTTCTGTATAAGAAGCGATAACTTTTATCGCGACATGTTTTAGTCCAGCAAAGAAAATTCCCTCGCCAACATTTGATTCAAGAAGGATATACTTTTCTTCATCCGTTAAATTAAAGGTTTTTTGAAGTTGATCAATTGTTGAGGGTGACTGTTTCATAAGCATTTGAATAGAAGAGTTTGTTACGATAGGAACACCATATGGAGATTTTAAGAAGTCGCCAACATCTTGGGTAATAGTCGCAAGACCAACATGGTATTTTCGGCCCCGTTTTGCAATTGAGTAGAGGAACGAAGCAGTATCATCTGATTTCATCATCCACCATGCCTCATCAACAACCAACAGCTTCTTTTTTAAGTTTCGATCTTTTCGAATACTATTCCAAATAAAGTGCGTTACTATATACATAGCAACAGGTTTTAGTTCGTCTTCCATATCTCGAACCGAAAAGACCACAAACTTTTTAGAAATATCTACGTTTGATGGTTGATTTAGGAATGTTGACCATGAACCCTTCGTAAATTTCTGAAGTCTTTGCAAAATTGAGTCACTACCATCCATACCAGAAAGAACCATTTCAAAATCAGAAAGAAGCGGAGGTTCAATACTTCTCCAATCAGATGTTGGTGTAATGTCTTTTATTGCATATGTTTCTGAAATTGCTCTATCAATCAAGCCATCTTCTTCTGGAGTGAGCCCTCCTAACATTATTCGAAATAGTCCAACAAGATTTATGATATTTGATCGCAAAATATCAGCCGGATTTTCATCTGGTTGAGGTATTGGCAAATCAAAGGGATTTATATGGTGTTCTGAGGAAAGAGAGATATTAAAGTACCGTCCTCCGACCGCTTCAGCAAGGTATTCATATTCACGTTCAGGGTCAATCACAATAACTTCGGTATCAAACATGAGTGTTCGTAGAATCTCAAGCTTGGTTGCAAACGATTTTCCAGCACCAGAAGTTGCAAAAGTAATTGAGTTGTAATTTTCAAGTGAAAAACGATCAAAAAGTACCAATGATGAGTTGTGGCGATTAATTCCGTAGAGAATTCCTCTCTCTGATGTTAAGTCAAAAGAAATGAATGGAAAAAGCGATGAAAGAGGAGCAGAGTTTAACTTTTGATTCACTGAGAGAAGATCATTTGCAATAGGTATAGTACTTTTGAAACCATCTTCTTGTTGGAAGAGGGCAGGTTTTACATATACAAGCTTTGCTTCAAGAATAGATTTGATTTCATTCTCAGTTTTAAAGAGCTCTTGCTCATTATCGGCATAAATAGTGATATAAAGTCCCACATCAAACATTTTCTCAGTTGCTTGCTGGAGTGAATCACGAAGTTGCTCGAGGTCCTTGTATGCGGTATCAAGCATCGGATCTCGTACCAAACCTTTTGATTCTCGAGTTGCAATCTGACTTTGTACTTCAGCTACCTTTCTTTGGAATTGACGTAGTATCTTTGTTGTTTCTACTGGGTGAATAAATATAGATACATCAAATATTTTTTCCAAATTAATAATTGGTGCAAACCAGTTATCAGTAAGATATCGTGGATAAGAAATAACAAAAAATGTTTTTGTTATCTTATCGCCTAAAGAGAGTGTTTTCGGAGAAATTTTTAACGCAGAAGGTGCAATAATATCCTGGAACTCAAGAGTTGCTGCCTCATAAATTTCCTTTGGGAGTACTGGTAAAACAGACTCTTTTGCATTTTCTACATTTTTCTTTTTTCCAAAAAGTCCAAAGAATGCCATATTATTTAATTCCCTCAGTGCGAATCGCACTTGTTACCTCTCCAGGATTAAAGACCTTGTAAAACAGTTCAACAGCTTCTTCAGTTCCAAGTTGTGCAGTACGTATACCCATTCTACTTAAGCCTTGTACAACAACAGCAATTCTTTCTTCAAGTTGTGTACGAGCTTGTTCAAACTCTACGTTCGCGTCTTCTTTCTTTGAAGTTTGAGTGCTTGGCTTTAGAAAATTTTTGAAACCTTCTACAGATGTTGGAGTAAGTGAAGGGGTTGCGTATGGAACCGCAATAACGAAACTTTTTTTCATAATTGCAACTTGATCTGTAAATTGTCGAATGAAGTCGATATATTCTTTCGTTTGAAGTTTAATTAAAGGCTCGGTTTGTTTTTGCATTTGTTCTTCAAGAGTAAGTAAGTATGGTCTGATGTCTAATCTACGAGATTGGACTACAATTTGTATTGAAAAATCCAAGGAGTTTAAAAATGTCTGAAAGGCATTTAT
>CAZDDY010000015.1:0-11667 GCA_964504455.1 uncultured Candidatus Saccharibacteria bacterium
GCGTTCATTATTGTTGGCGAATCACTCGCCTTTTACCAATATATTGGTATTTTATTGATTGTAGTTGCTAGTATTCTTGTCTCACTAAAAAGACAACTCCTGAAAATGAAGATGAGTAAGGCTTTTTGGTTTATAGGAGTATCCGCATTTTTTACATCATTTGAAGGAGTTTTAATAAAACATTTACTGGATCAAGGTGTAAGCGTAGGCACTGCTATAGGAGGTGAAATGATTGTCTCTTTTATGTTTTCTTTACTACTTCTACTTTCTTTCAAAACCAGAAAGACAATACGTAAAGACTTTAAAATATTTAAAAGCGTTGTTGGAATATTTGCAATTGAAGAACTTTTTACTTTCCTTGCTTTTGCAATTGAAAGCTACGTAATTAGTCTTGCGCCTGTTAGTCCTGTTAAAAGTATCACTCTCTTTACTCCATTTTTCCTTTTACTTTATGCAAGAGTATTTAGTAAAAAATTTCCAAAGTTTTTTTCAGAGAAAATGAGTACGGGACCTACATTACGAAAAATTATACTTTTCACCTGTATGATTATCGGGGCAATGCTAGTTGGAAACTAAATTTTTTTGTGCGGGTAAGGGGAATCGAACCCCTGTCTTAACCTTGGGAAGGTCACATTCTACCACTAAACCATACCCGCGAAAAATTATTTAAAAATATTTTTGATCACGTGTTTAAACCGATACCAAGGTGAGGCATTTTCTGGCTCTTGAAATGGTTTTACTGATGAATCAGTAATGACAATAAGACTCTCCCCTTCCTTGGCTAAATGATATTTTTCTCTAATTGCTGCCTCAACCCCCTCAGGAGTTTCCAATGAATCAATTTTCTCTTGGAGCATTGCTTTCTTTGCAACAAGCATTGCTTCCTCGTTTTTCGCATTCCTTGCTTTTGCCCATGCGTCATTCCGCTTTATAAACAGCGAGATACCACTGTAAATAACAAGTCCAGTGATTACAGCCAAAATGAAAAGAACAACCGGGGAAAACAAAAAACGTTTAATTTTGTTGTGCTTTCTTGGAGGCATCTCTTCTGATATACTACTTGAAGTATCTAGAGAAAACAAATATGTTATTTACCCCAAAAGGCCAAAAAAGAATAAAGATAATCTGGGCTGTAGTATGTATTTTGGTAATTGTAAGTATGATCGTTTTGTATCTTCCTTACCTTTGGCAATAATACTTTTTTCTACTTCTCGTTATTTTTCATCATTTTAAGAAAGACGTCGTGAGGGATGTTTATTTTTCCGCGGTTTTTCATCTTCTTTTTTCCCTTCTTTTGTTTTTCTAAAAGCTTCATTTTTCTACTATAGTCTCCCCCATACAAACCACTGGTCACATCTTTTCGAAACGCTTTTAATGTTTCAGACGCAAGTATTCGCCCCAAAGCATATCCTTGGATTTTTGCTTCAAACATCTGTCGAGGCAAGATACTGTGTAACTTTTCTACTGCGCTCTGTGCTTCCTCAAGTGCACGTCTTTTTGAAACGACACGAGTAAATGCTGGGATTATTTCATCAGCTACCAGAATATCAAGACGGGTTACATCTGCTTGTCGCATTTCTCCCAATTCATACGAAATAGAAGCATATCCAGAACTTACACTTTTTAATTCATCAAAAAAATTTCTCATCATTTCGCGAAGCGGCATTAGTACTTCAATGGATGAGCGATTGTCTCCGAAATTTTCTGTATTACCTATTTCCCCTTCGTGTTCATAGAGAAGTGGCATTATCTTATCAATGAAAGTAATAGGGGTAATAATTTTTACTTTCGCCCATGGTTCAAATGTTTTCAATACTGAGCCATCATTTGGAAATAGGTGTGGAGAATAAATTGTTTCAGTTGTACCATTTCTATACTCAACCATATACGTAATAGAAGGCATTGTGATAATTAGATTTAGGTCAAATTCTCGTTTAAGCCTCTCGGTGACAATCTCAAGATGAAGCATGCCAAGTAGGCCACAACGAAAACCCCTCCCAAGCGCGCCAGACGATTCCTCTTCAAAAGAAAGGGCGGAATCTGATAGTTTAAGCCTTCCTAGGGCCAATTTGAGCTCAGGAAAGTCATCTTGGCTCTCAGGGTATACTGATGCCCAAACTACAGGTTTTGGCTGCATATAGCCTGGTAATGGCTTCTCTGGGTCCTTAGCTGTGGTAATGGTATCTCCAACAGAGGCTACGCCAGGCTTTTTTATTCCAGTAACAATATAACCTATCTCTCCAGCAGCGAGTGTTTCTTTTGATTCTTCGTGAGGCACGAAAATTCCCACCTCAAGTGCTTGAAAATTCTCCTTCGAAACTGAAAATTGTAGTTGACTTGCCTTCTTAACTTTTCCTGACATGAGTCGTGTATAGACAATAACTCCCCGATGATCATCATATTTAAAATCAAAAATAAGCGCTTGAAGGCCCTCCTCTTTCGGTGGGGTTGGCGGAGGTATGCGCAAGATAACTTCCTGTAAAAGTTTGTCTACGCCTTCACCTGTTTTTCCAGATACTTGAAGGACTGAATCTGGATCTACGTTTAAGAGTGTTGCAATTTCAAGTTTTACATCATCTATACGAGCAAGAGGCGAATCAATTTTTGATATAACAGGAATAATAGTCAGCCCACTCGAACGCGCGAGAGAGAGTGTTGTAAGAGTTTGTGCTTGCACTCCTTGTGTTGCGTCTACTAAAAGTATGGATCCTTCAACAGCTTTCAGTGCTCTTGAAACCTCGTATGAAAAATCTATGTGCCCTGGAGTATCAATTAAGTTTAATGTATACGCATCATTGTTGTGCATGTAACGCATTCTTACTGGCTGCATTTTTATTGTAATACCGCGCTCTCGCTCAAGTTCCATCTGGTCAAGCACTTGGTCTTTCATTTTTCGTGACTCAATAGTACCTGTTATTTCAAGCATTCTGTCGGCAAGCGTAGACTTTCCGTGATCAATATGGGCAATAATTGAAAAATTACGTATAGTTTTCATACTTCTCTTGTGCGAACATATAGTAACAGAAAATCCTCATTTTCAAAGCTTTTTTAAAAACTAGAGGTCTGTTTTTTCTGGAACAATTGTTCCTGTTTTCTTAAAGCGAACCTTCGAGGCCTTCACAACTGTTTCAAGCTCCTCATTCTTCATTAAATACAAAGCGAGGGCTCCTGTAGAAATTCCGATAATTCCTGAGATAAATGCATGGAAAAATACTCCCCAAATTCTTTCGTCTGGGAAAAAACCACTTGTAATATTTAATACTGCATATGTTACCAGCCCAATAACAAGGGTTGCAAAAAAAGATTGAAATATTGTTTTTCCTCCAAGAATTCTAACCTTAGTTTTACTTACTCGATCAAAATCATACCACATAAAGACAAGCGAGATTATCAGACCAAGTAGATATGCAAGAGAAAGAAAGAGAACTTCGGGATGTAGAACATTTTGAAGTCTCATAAGAGAGATAAACCACTCAGGAGCAAAAGTACTTGTATTCCCAGGCAGGCAAAGTACAGCGAAAATAATAGTTACTACTGAACCACCCAAAAGATACCAAAGTGGTCGCCAGGTGTACCCTCTGGCGTAATATCCTCGTGTGAAAAGCGGAATAAGAGCTTGTAGAATTCCTGCGCTTGTTAAAACAAGTACCAATGCTGAAGCAATCTTCGTATCAGACCATGTAAGATTTTGTGAACCAATAACAACGCGAACAATATGTGCCCTTAAAACAATAAACAATGCTGAAAGTGGCATTACCCAAAACAAAATATTGGCAATAGCTTTAGAAAAATACGTACTAAATTCTTCACCTCGTTTCTCAGCAAATAACATTGATAGTGTTGGGAAAGCTGCAACAGCAAAGGAAATGCCAACTAACATCGACGGAACAGTTGCGATATTTAAACTAAAATTAAACAAAGAAATTGAGCCTGGATTTAGCTTTGACGCAAGTGCGAACAAAACAAGAAGATTTATACTTGAGAGTGCAAGAGTGAGCGTTCGTGGAAGTGACGTACCAAATATTTTTTTCACTGCTTGCCAATCAATTGCCCGTATGAACACAAGAGGTATATGCACAAACCAAAGTGTTGGTAGTTGCGTTAGAAGATGAAGTGCTCCACCTAAAACCACCCCCCAAGCAAGACCAATGAGCCCGAAAGTCGGATAGAAAAGCAAAATTCCGATAAGAATACCGAAGTTGTATAAAACAGGCGCCAATGCATATGTAAAAAATAATTTTCTAAACTGCATAAGACTTCCAAGAAAGTTGGAAAACCCTAAAAGAAGTGGTGATATGAGCATGATACGTGAAATCTTCGTTAACTCCTTTAAAGACTCTGCATCAAACCCTGGCGCAAGAAGCGGTGCTATGTTTGGCATAAGGAAAAATAATATAACAATGGAGAGAAGTATCGCCAGAGCAAAAACAGTAAACACGCTCGATGCAACTTTTTTAATTTTTTCTTCCCCATTTTGTTTTTGTGAAAGATCTGAAAAATATGGAACAAGAACTGTCACAGAGACAAGTGCCGCAAGCGAAACATACAGAAAATCAGGTACACGAAAAGCAGTAATATAAATATCAAGCTCTCTCGATGGACCAATAAGTGTTGAGAGTAATCTATCTCTAAAAAAACCAAGAATTTGAGAAACAAATGAAAACACAGAGAGCACTAGCGCTGCATTTGCAAGAGTATGATAATCTTTCCTGACCAACTTCGTTAAGTATTCAACCATACTACAACACGAAATTAATTAATTTGTTTTGGACATAGATTATTCTTTTTGCTTCAGTATCTAAATAAGATGCAACCAACACTTTCGCCTTTGATTCAACGATTTTTTGCTCGAGATCTTTTTCAAGCTCAATTTTACCCCTTACTTTTCCATTCACTTGAATAATTATAGTTGCTTTTTCTGCGATACATTTATTTGGGTTACTTTTCGGCCATACTGAAAGATGAATAGAGGATTTTTGTCCTGCCTCCTGCCACAATTCTTCCGTAATATGTGGCGCAAAAGGTGCAAGTAATTTTAAGAAAATGAGGAAATCGTTCTTCGAGATTGATTTTTCTTTTTCAACTTCGTTTATAAAAATCATCATTGCTGAGACTGCAGTATTAAAATTAAAAGTTGCAATGTCATTTTCTATTTTTTGAATTGTTTTATGAAGCGAACTCTCAAGCTGTGAAGATGTTTTTGCATTACCTTTTGTATATTCTTTTATTTTCCACACTCTTTCTATAAAACGTCGTGACCCAACAATACCGTCAGTTGACCATGGAAGTGCTGATTCAAAAGGCCCGAGAAACATCTCAAATACACGAAGCGTGTCAGCACCAAATTGCTTCACCACATCATCTGGATTGATAACATTTCCCCATCTCTTTGACATCTTTCTATTGTCAGAGCCAAGAATCATTCCTTGATTCTTTAGTGTCATAAAAGGTTCTTCTTCTCTGACATATCCATAATCTTTAAGCACCTTGTGCCAAAATCGTGCATATAACAGGTGGCCAGTTGCATGTTCTGTACCTCCAACATACATATCAACATTTTTCCAATAGGTAAGCGCTTTTTTATCTGCAAAAACTTTTTTGTTCTTGCTATCCATATATCGTAAGAAATACCAAGAAGAACCTGCCCAGCCAGGCATAGTATTTGTCTCAAATCCTTCTTTAATCCACGATGAAACACTCGCCAAAGGAGACTCACCCGTACCCGTGGGCTTATACGATTTTACATTTGGCAATTTTAAAGGAAGTTTTTGTGTAGGCAATGCATGAATTAATCCTTTCTTGTCTGTGAAAAGAGGTATTGGTTCACCCCAATATCTTTGACGTGCAAAAATGGCATCTCTCATTTTATACTTCGTGACAAATTTTCCGTTCGCACTCTTTGTTATTTTGTTTTTTGCTTCATCTTCTGACAGGCCATTAAAAATCCCTGAGTTTATAAGTTTGCCGTATCCTGTATATGCAGTTTCCTTTTCTCTGATCAAGGTAACAGGGTACCCTAATTTTTTTAATCTATACAAACTTTTATGCAAAAAATCTATCCAGTGATCAAGTCCACCAGTCATATTTTTCTTATTCCAGTTTTCAAGTATTTCCTCTGGTGTTACCCAACACAGTTCAAACTGTTCATGGTCTTCAGTCTGTAGTGGCTTTGTCTTTCTTGAGGAAAGTACAACAAGGAAACAGTCTGTGTCGGCATCACGATTTGTTTGTTTCGCTGTATTAAAAAAATGAGCATTTGCATAACAAAGATTTTCAATGCTTTTGATATCATACAAACCACTTTCTTCTATCATTTCTCTTTTTATTGCATCCTCAATTTTTTCATCCGTATTGAGTCCACCGGCAACGAGACCAAAGAGTCCATGATTCCACTTAAGCATTGCGAAAGCATTTGTTTCAGGATCATAAATCAAAGCACATACTCCTTTAACATATGTTTCATTAGGTTTTTTTTCTCCGTAAGATTGGACAATCACTTGCCTGCTTGGCAGGTCATATTTTTCAGCAAATTCAAAATCTCGCTCGTCATGTGCAGGCACAGCCATGACAGCTCCAGTCCCGTAGCTTGCAAGGACATAGTCCGCTACCCAAACTGGCACTATTTCGTTGTTTACTTGATTTTTGGCATATATCCCTTTTAAAAGCACTCCGGACTTTTCTTTCGTGTTTGTTCTCTCTTCTAATGACCTTTTTTTAGCCTCAAGAATATACTTTTCAACTTCTGCCCAGTTCTCAATATGTGCTTTTATTTTTTCTAAAAGCAAATGTTCTGGGGAAAGCACAACGTATGTCACCCCAAAAAGAGTGTCTGCGCGTGTTGTAAAAACATCTATGTGTAAGTTGTTTGGTGAAATCCAATGCCTGACATCAGTTTCCAATTTTTCGATTAGTTTATTGTATCTAACTTCATTCTTTTGACTACCTTTATACTCTCCTGTTTCAACATCAATAAGCAAAGATTCCATTGGATACCCGTCCCAAAATTTTTTTGATTGCTTTCCTTGTAAAATATATTCACGTTGGGTTGATGTCGTACTTGAAACACCCTTACTATCTGCATATGCTATTGCATACACAAAATGGGCACGTGAATCACCATTTTTCTTTACCCATTTTTTGAAATATGACAAAATCTCTTGATCTGTTGCCCGTTCACTTTTTGGATTTGCTTCTTTCCGCATGTGAATTACCACACCATTATCCTTATGCCACTTTTCTAACCAAAAAATATTGTCTGTTGAGATTGTAGGAATACCTGTCTTATGGAAATAAAATTGTGCTTTCATTCGAGCATTTTTCTCAAAATCTTGTCCTTCAATGAGTTTTGAATCATCAACTCCTTGTACGTCATTCAAGCTAACAAACTCAACACCAGGGATTTTCGGCATGCATTCTTTTATCATCCGAAACTTTGCTTCATTTCGTGTCCCTATTAAAATCTTCTTTGGTGTATCTAACTTTTTGAAAGTAAGCGGGAAAGAAATAACCGATCCTTCACTTTTTCCTATCCAGTTACGCTGTACCTCTTTGATATGTGCTGACCAGTCTAGTTTTTCTAAACCCAGAAGAAGTCTCTCGGCATATGCAGTAATACGCATAAACCATTGGCGCATACTTTTTTTAATCACTGGCTTTTCTCCTCTTTCGGAAACCATACTACCGTCCGGTTTTACGATCACTTCGTCATTTGCAAGTACTGTGCCTAGTTCTGGGCACCAATTTACCTCCGCATATCCCTCATACGCAAGACGGTATTGCATGAGAATATTTTGTTTTTCTTTCTGCGAAAAGCTCTTCCATTCTTTTGCAGAAAAAGAAATACTTTTCTCATCTTTTATTGCATCTACGTTACTACCCGAACGTGCAAATATTTTTTCTAGTTCAGAAATTGGTCTGGCCTTATTTTTTTTCTTATCGTACCAAGAATTAAAAATCTGAAGGAAAATCCATTGTGTCCATTTGTAGTAGGCTGGATCAGAAGTTTGTACTTCTCTCTCCCAATCATAGGAAAAACCAATAACTTCAAGTTGTTCTTTATACCGCTTGATAGATTGATCCGTAATAACACTTGGGTGTTTTCCTGTCTGAATAGCATATTGCTCAGCGGGCAGACCAAAAGAGTCAAACCCCATTGGGTGAAGCACGTTAAAACCTTGCATACGCTTCATACGTGCATACACATCACTTCCAATGTACCCACGAGGGTGCCCGACATGTAGCCCAGCACCTGAAGGATATGGGAACATATCAAGCACGTAGTGCTTTTTTTTCTTAGAATTGTTGAGCGTTTTGTATATTTTCTTTTTTTGCCAATCGCTCTGCCATTTCTTCTCTATTTTCTTGTGGTCATACTGCAAATTTTTCATTGAACACTACATTATTGTTTTGGAAACGGCGGATAACGTTCTATGTCTATTGTTCTTTCAAAGCAAGTTCTCCCTTCTTCATGCTCCCACGTTTCATTTGTAAATCCATATGAAGGCGCAGAGGATACGGCAATATCCATTGCAACACCACCTTTATACATTGGGTACACGCCTCCTCTGCCCTCTTCTTGCCAACCCCGAGGAATTGGCTTTGAGAAGGTCGCACAAAGTTCAAACTTTTGGTTATCAATTTTCCTATATTCATATGTTCTTCCTTTTTCAAACTCTGGATCTTTAGGAATCGATTGCCATGATTGTAGTGGATCAATAAGTTCATTTAAACTTTCAGGTAGTTTTTCTTTTTGTTGCCAAAAATTAATCACTTGATATTGAATGTTTTGAAGATCTTCAAGTCGTCTCTGGTCAAGCCGTAGTTGCCTTTGTGAAGATGGAGAGCCAATGATTGAAAAGCTATAGACAATGGAAAGTACTACAAAAAAGATAGAGATTAACGGAACAATTTTCTCTACATTCCAAGAATCTTTTTTAAGCATATTAATATAGTAGGCACCAACCAAAGAGCATACTGATATAACGGTGATCACTTTCAATATAAATCTAAGCGTTATTTCTCCTGAAACAAAGAATCGAACTAAAATTATGAGATCTATCAATGCTGTCAAAGAAATGAGAAAAATAATTATGTACAGGACCCATTTCTTTAAGACATCATCGTATGCAGAGAGTCCTTCCTTGATATACTTTTTCCAAAGTTTTGCTAGAAAAAAATATACAGGAAAAGCAATGATAATAGTTGCCAGTGCAGCTCGAACACCATCAAAATTATAGCTTTGATATCCGTATTGGTAGGTCGCCGTTAGTACATCTGGAAAAGCTTGGTTTAATGTTTGAAATACAAGATTTATAAGAGCAACAGACGATATGAGAAGTGTGACTACCACGCCCAGCGTTGTAAAGAAAAAATGTGGTGTAAGTTTCTTGTTTTCCATAGAGAATGTCTAAATATTATGGTAATATAATGCTATTATAGCAATTTATAGACCAACAGCAATGATAAAAAACCGAGTGAAAAAAAGAAAATTAAACAACCTTGAGCGTACTGCTCTTAAAGCAACACGGTGGATTGGTTCTCCTGAATCACTTATTTTTCATACTGTTTGTTTCGTGGGTGCATTTGTACTTGTTTCTTTTGGTATTCCCTTTGAACGAGTACTCCTCGTTTTAACAACAATTGTTTCTTTAGAGGCAATATATCTTTCAATATTTATTCAAATGGCTGTAAATCAACAAGCAAGACGACTCCACGCGGTTTCGAAAGATATTGATGAGATTCAAGAGGATGTGGAAGAAATTCAGGAAGATATTGATGAGATTCAAAAAGATGTTGACGAGATTCAAGAAGATGTGGAGGACATCGGAGAAGATATTGAAGAAATTCAGGAGGATGTTGAGGAAGACGATAAACGCGATCTTGAAATACTTACAGAACACAAAACACGTGTTGAAAAAATTGAAGAAGCCTTAAAGGGTGTTGTGCAAAAAGCAACTGGAAAAGGTAAAAAAAGTTCTTAACTCATTTCCTCTTGGTAGCACTTTTCGCAATAGACTATTTCACTCCTGTCTGGAGCATATGAAGTAGTAATCGCAGTCTCACACTTTGCGCATGACCTATCATAAAGAACTGGTCCATTTACCCTCTTAAACCTTCGCGCAAATCTACATTTCCAACATTTTGTGGTAAGTGGTACTTGTATTTTTCTATACAAGAAGAGTTCTAGTTCGTTGAATTTATACCCGTTCCCGCACTCTTCGCACTCTATAATTTCATTCAAAATAGTATCGTCTACTTCAGAAAGTGCCTTTGGGAGTTTTGAGTAGTGGAGAGTGATTGCATGATCAGTTTTTTTCGCCTCAAACCATGCTACGCCACTTTTTTCCGCTGTTTCTTTATTTTTTGGAAAATAATACTGTGCGATCGTTTCATTATACGCAAACGGGGAAAATTCATATGGAAGAAGTTCTCCGTACATCCATTCTCTTTTATAAGAATCAACGTATGGATTATTTTTCATATCTTCAATAATCTTCTCCTTAAGTTTAAAATATTCTTCTTTCGAGTATTCCTTGTTTAAAATACAGTATTGCTTTCTTTTTAAGTTAACACACCCGAAGCAGTCTTTTGATTGTATTGTGTATAGACAATATTCATTATCGATTGCTTGAGGCCAACATTGCACACAAAACTTATTGTTATACGCTCCTTCTCCAACAGTTAAGCACTCATACAGATTTTCTACCCCATTACCCCAATTTGTGTAATCATAGGAATTCTTGGTTGTAGCCATCGCAAGCATTTGCACATATCGTGAATCCTCTGCGCTTGAAACCATATATGCGTCTTTTGTATTTTTTGACTCGTACACAAAATCCCCTGTCGTGTTTACGTTAAGGCTGTTGCCAACTGTTGCGCGATGTGGGTGTTTCATCCAAAATTCAAAACTATCTTTCAAGGCTTTTTCTATACCTTCTCGGGTATCAAGACGCATTTTTTTTATTTTTATCTCATACTCATCTTTTGAATACTCTATATTAAAAATACAATTTTTCTTATTTCGTAAGTTTATGCATCCAAAACAATCAGTACAACCAGAACAAGATTTTGAAAAAAGTACATTTGTACAAGAATCAAGTTCTTCAGAGAAAATACAGCGATATGATTTATACATACCTATACATTCGTAACAGAGTTCAGAGTTTTTCATTCTATATCCATCAAGTGACTCTTTTAAGTGTGCATATACCATACAGTATGCATTTTTCTCACCATAATCAGCGTTAAAAACCATAAAACAATCTTTTTGATATGCGGTGGCATTTACATACGGTGAATTCACTAGAGTTGACCAAAGACTTTCATTAGACATGAAGGTGGATTTACTTCTAAGCTCAAGCATTTGCTCAAGAAAGGGCCTATTTGAGTCGTAGTCCATAGAATATTCAGTCCCATCCCAATCATCTGCCCACCAACACTTTGGGCAAAAAACCTTCAGAGGACTCTCCCCATGAATGGTTGATATCATACTAGCTTCGCATTTGTCACATTTTCTTTTGTAAAGAGAAAACCAATTCAAAAAACTCAATCGTCTCATGAACCGACACCCTGGGCACCAGGTCGGCGGTGGAACCTTCATTCGATCATAAAAATCAAAATCATCTGGTTCAATAGTAAAATCTTGTTTGCAGTTTTGGCAGGTTTTGG
>CAZDDY010000016.1:0-10689 GCA_964504455.1 uncultured Candidatus Saccharibacteria bacterium
CAAGAATTGTGTATCCAGCGGATGCTTGTTGGAATTTTGCGTAGGTGACTGCATTGTTCGATATGGTTGTTGCAATACTTGTTGTTCCTGATCCAGTAACATCACCTGAAAGTGTTATTGTTTGATTTCCAGTAATGTATGTTGGAGTAAAGTACTCAAGTGCAGTCTCGCCTGCATTTACACGAAGAAGTTGTCCATTTGTACCAAGTGAAGATAACCCTGTACCACCTCTTGTGATTGGTAATGTTCCTGAGACTTCTGCAGTTGCGAGATCAATCGCATTTGTTGTTGAACCTGATCCAATAAAAATAGACGATGTAAGAGTATCTGAAATTTGTGAATCACTAAGTCCTGTAATATCTGAAATATTTCCAGTTGTTAGTACAGTACCTGTTGCATTTGGAAATGTGTATGTCCTATTTGCAGATAAATCAGTAACATCAAATATTCCAAAAAAAGTATCACCGGCTGATTCAAGAATCTGAAGCTCCGATGATGCATTGTTGAGTGAAATATCAAATGCACCTGTTTGGTTCCAGTTAGCAGTTAAGGCGCCAAGTGCAATATCGTTTGCATTTACTGAAATACCAGACCCAGCACCTACATCAAGTGTTACTGAGCCTCCTAAGGAAACTGATCCACCAGTCACAAGGCCAGACCCAGCAGAGATAGTAAGTGAAGAATTTACCAAATCTATGTTTGCAATTGTTCCGTTAGTAATTTCTGAAGAACCAATTGCGTCAGCAGAAATAGTGACGACACCAGTATTTGAAATAGTTGCATCCCCAGAAACAGTTTGTGCAGTTGCAACATTTGAACCATTACCAATAAAAATACTTCCATTTGCAAGCGTAGTTGAAAGCCCATCAGTAATCCCGTATCCAGAAAGTGTTGTTGGAGTGCTTGTTATTTTTGACCATGCAACTGAGTTTATTGAAATTGCATTACCAGGATCATTGTATGTAAACTCACCTGATAGAATTGTTCCAACTGCATCTTGCGCACGCTCATCAGTAAAATATAAATTTATTCCTTCACCTAGGTTTGTTGTTGTAAAACTTGCAAGCGAAACATTTCCAGTAAGTGTGTCTGAACCATCAACATAAGACCAAGAGATCCCTGTACCATTTTGGATAAGTGCTGCAACACGATCGTCAACTCGCTCGTTTGTAAAATATAAACTTCCATTTTCAGGAACGGCTGAAGTATCCAATGTCGCAAGCGAAAGATCACCACGAAAGTATTGCGTAGTTGTACCAGTTGTAATTGCATTTTGTTTTGCAGCAAATGTTGCATAGTCTGCATTTGAAAGAAGACCTCTTGTTACACCTGCTGTTGATGCATTTGGAATATTAAACGTGTGCGTAGTACCAACAGAAGAAATCGCAAATGTTGTGCCTGAAGTTCCTACGGCAAAAGTTTGTGTACCACCAGATAAACCGTTAAGCGAAGTAATGCCAGAACCAGCTGTTCCTGAAATATCAATGGTAACTGTTCCACCAGACTGCGTTGCAGTTACACCAGCACCAGTGAAATTCAAAATCTTTGAATCATAGGTAAGTGTTACACCTTCGTCTTGAGATTCAAGTACAGCAACAAAACAATTTGTGTCTGTCGGCCCACAAGAAGGGTCTAAGGTTTCACCAACTCGCCATGGAGTGGTCGGCGGAGATGCAAGAACAAAGAGCACACTCCCATAAAAAAGAGCTGATGCGACTACAATAATTTTCTTAAGGCGACCTTTGCCCATTTCTAGCCTTATTTTACCGTAGTGGGCCTTAGTTTACAAGAGAAAAAATCGCTAAAATCACCTTATTTTAAGGCCTAAAATTGCTATTTTGTTATTCACAGCAGAAACTGGCCCAAAAACGTCCTCATCTGTAAGGGTTTTTTCATTTGATTGGAAAATTATTCTAAACGTTTTTGATATTTTTCCATCTTTTTCAAAGGTATCAATTACGTGCACTGGGAGTGCTAAAAGCGAAGTCGGAAGCACACTTTCGATGGCATTTTTTACATCAATTTCAGTATGTGTTTCATCCATCCACACTGAAATATCTCGAACTATGAATGGATATGGTGACCATGGAGAGAATTTTTTCTCGGTGATTTGCGCACTTAGTTTTGTATAGTCATTTTCTATAGAAATATTTTCTTTCTTCACAAATTCAGCAAGCGTCATCTCAAAAATTTCTTTTTGTGTACCCCATGCAACATGCATCTCTTCTGAGTCTTTCAAAAATACTGTTCCGATTTCAAAAATTTTAACTTCACTTTGTTGTAAGAGTGGAGCGTTCAATCGATTCAATTCGACACTTTCTTTTAGACCATCAGAAATATTTTTTCTCAAAAAACTTTTTCCTTTTGGGCCGCGAGAAACTTCTCGCTCACCTTTTTTTGAAAGTGTGTATGTCATGACTTCGCTAAAACCTTTGTCAAAAAAATATTTTCGGATTGCAAGCATGTAGAAAAACATTTCATTAATTTTTGGTTCAAAGTCTATTTTGGGAATTTGTGGTACTACTCTTTCATATCCAAGAATTCTTCCGACTTCTTCGACAATATCTTCACTTAAAACTAAATCAAGGCGAAGAAGTGGTCGTTTGATGTGATACACATCTCCCTTTTTTTCATACTCAAATCTAAGTCTTCGAAACACATCTTCAACCTCTTTTTCTGTAAATAGGCTCCCGAGTCTTTTGTTTACTTTTGAAAGGGTTATCTCAATCGAAGCATCCACCTGTGGATTTGGGTATATATCCACAATCTCTTCAACTACTGTGTCTTCTGTTTTGCATTCTTCAAGAATTATTTTGGTGACTTCATACATTCCAACTTCACATAGTTCTGGTGACAAATCGTTTTCAAAGCGTTTTGCTGCGTCAGTTAAAAGCCCTTGTTTTCGGGCGGTTTTCCTAACTGAGATAGGATCAAAATTTGCAACCTCTATAAGAATATTCTTGGTATCCTTGGTCACTTCAGCTGTCTTTCCACCTTTAATACCTGCTAAAGCAAGGGCCCTATGGCTATCTGAGATAACAGCAATATCACTATTTAAGGCTACTTCTTTATCATCGAGTGTAGTAAGTATTTCTCCCTCTTTTCCATTTCGTACAATAATCTCTTCATTTTCAAGCTTATCAAGATCAAAGACATGTACTGGTTGTCCTTTATCGAAAAGGACAAAGTTTCCAGCATCTACTGCTCCGTTTATAGTTTTTTGTCCTATAGCAAGAAGTTTGTCCTTTACTGCAGAAGAACTCTCTCCAATAGAAACATTTCTGACAATTCTCGCCATATACCGCCTACAAGCTGGGGTGTCTATTCTAACTTTTAGATTAGTTTTTTCGCCTTGAATTTTTTCTGCCTTAGTTTCAATAAACTCTGTATCAAGTATTGCTGAAAGTTCCTGTGCGATACCTTTGTGGCACAAGCAATCATGTGCCCGGTTTGGCAAAATATTGAGGTCTAGTATCGAATCTTCACCTGCTTGATCAACGGACTCAACTTCACAAAGATGAAACGTAAAATTATTCCAAAGTGCGTCATTGTCTGGAAGCGGATTTTTGAAATATGTTTGTAGCCAATTTCGTGAGATTTTCATAATTAGAATTGATTTAATCGAAGATCGCCAGAATAAAAAACACGGATATCTTTAATTTCTCTATTAATCATCACAATACGATCAAGTCCGCCACCAAAAGCAAAGCCTTGTACTTTCTCTGGATCAAGTCCTGCATTTTTTAATACATTTGGATGCATCATTCCTCCTCCCATCATTTCAAGCCATCGATCTCCGAATTTTGCCCATACTTCTACTGATGGTTCAGTGAAAGGGAAAAAGCTTGGGCGAAATTGTATTTCTGTATCACTCCCTAACATTTTTTTATAGAAATGAGTAAGAACACCTTTCATGTGTGAAAGAGATATGTCAGCGCCTATCATAAATCCATCAATCTGAAAAAACTGCATCTCGTGTGTTCCATCAGTTGCCTCATTTCTAAAAACCTTTCCAATAGAAACATATCCACATGGTATTTTATTTTCTTGCGCAGCTTTTTCTAAAAATCGCGCTGTTACACTTGTTGTGTGGGTTCGAAGTACCTTACCCTCTTCATTTTTAATCCAAAAAGTATCTTGCATATCACGAGCAGGATGATCTTTAGGAACATTTAATGCGTCGAAGTTATACCACTCTGTTTCAAGTTCAGGTCCAAGAGCGATTTCAAAACCCAAGTTTGCAAAAATCTCAGCTGTTTGTGCAACAGCCTGACCCATTGGATGCTCTTTGCCCTTTGCCTCTTTATGTAGATCCTGCATATTTCCGAGTATAGTATACTTCGCTTATATGAACAAAGTTCGATTTCTTGTTGGCCTCCTTATCCTCTTTTTGACAATTGGCGTTATTGTTGGCGCTTTTGACAATGGATTCTTGGAGTATCTCAGAAAATAAGAAACTACACATGGAGTGCGCACCACTGACACTCTTTTTTATTGCAACCTTTTTTTAAAAACTCCATAGAGAGGACCTCGTCTGCAAAATCATTTATCTCCTTTCTGAGTACATCAAGATGTTTTTTTGAAACATCAATAGTATACTCCTCAAACTCTCCTTTTTTATTTTTTTCTAAAAACGACAACGTGCTTTTTTCTATTTGTATGTCCTCATACTCTTCAAGAAGCAAGTGGTAAAAAACAATTTGCCTTTCATAATCTGCCTTTTGTTCTTTTGTCTTTTCTGAAAATGGTTTCCCTGTCTTGTAATCTACAAGGTTTACACCGCCCAAAAAATCTTCATCTCTATATTCGACCTTATCAATTTTTCCAGTTAATTGAAGAAGATCATTAGTTTCAAGTTGAAAATTTCTTTTAGGTCCAAACTCCACTTTTACCCTATATGACCAACCCGTATGGTAGTGGTCATAATACTCCCCTAGGAGTTTTTCTCCCTTTTGTTTAAATTCTCTTTCTTCTTTTTCTGAGAGAAGAGCATTATTTAATGCTGTATAAAATTCACCAAGAAGAACCTCTTTTGAGAGGATAGTTTGATTTTCTAGAGAATATCTGAAAAACATCTCCAAGGCAGAGTGGATCATTTCTCCGAAATGCATGGTTTTAGAATATGTGTCAGGAATTCGAATGAGATTTTTATATAAATACTTTTTTGGACAACCAAGGTAGTTGTTAAGTGCTGATACATTTAATCCTCTCTCAAAGAAAAGAGCTCTTATGTATTCAGGATCAAACAATGACACCTGTCGCTTTTCTGTGTGCAAAAATGAAGCTAGTTGATCAACATGTGCCTCCTCGAAGTCTTTCATCTTTATAAACTCGACATACTCTGTATCAATTTCATTTACAAACTCGGAAACTTCGTGCTCTCTTCCATCATTATCAGTACGAGAAAAAGAGATGGTAAGGGTACGTTTCGCCCGAGTCATAGCAACGTAAAACAGTCGACGTTCATCTTCCAAGTCTCCATCGTATTGGTATATGGGAAGTGAGATTGCATTACCACCAGCCCTCCTGTTTTCCCAAGATTTTCTTGTGGCATTTATTATATATACGTGTTCAAATTCTCTTCCTTTTGCCCCATGCGCTGTCATCAAAGATACACCCTCAATAATCTCTGGGTCAGTTGTTTGTATATCCAAGTTATATTTAGCAAAAGAATCAACAAAATAAATAAAATCTTCTAATCTAAAAGATTTTTTTGCACTACTTTGTTTTTTAATTTCATCTAAAAATTTATCGAGTTTTACAAGTTGCAACCTACTATCCGCTGAAGAAAGCATGTATTGTATGTAGCCAACCTTCTCTAAGAAAATCTTAAAGAAATCAAGAAAATAATTATTTTCGGATTCAATCTTCAAACTTTTTATATTTTTTGCAAATTCGAGAAATTGTTTTTGGTTCTTTACCTCAATATCCTTCAGTATTTTTTCATTTTCCAAAATCGAAAAGATATGCTTTCGTTCTTTTTTACGAATCGACTTATATGCATCCAGGATCTTTACACAATCATATGCATCAAATGCTAAAAATTTTGTAAAAAGTGCTTTCCCTAAAACATGATCATCATTAGGATTATCTATCACCTTAAGGAGTAGGATGAGATTTCGTATGTTTGGGTCTTCAAGAATAGGATCTTTCGAAAAAATAGTGTACGGAATCTGGTAAAAATCAAAGATTGTTTTTATATCTCTAACATTTTTGTTCGCACGATATAAGACAGCGATCTCACTTGGAGAAACTCCTTTGTGTATTTTATCTTTTATCTCCTCGGCAAGATCAAGAAGTTCAAATTTATAATTTGAAAACTCTTTCACATAAATTTTTTCCTTACCTACTTCTTGCGCTTTTAGTTTTATGCTTTTTTCAAGTGACGGGGATTTGACAATAAGACTATGTGCACCATCCAAGATATCCTGAGAGGATCTATAATTTTGTGTTAGAGTAACCTCAAAAACTGACTCATACGAATTTCTGAATCTAGAAAAAGTTTCTGCGCTTGCTCCTTGAAAACGATAAATTGACTGTTTTTCATCTCCTACAGTAAAAATATTTGGTTTCTTTTCTAAATGTTCTGCATCAGCAAGAAACTCAACAAGCATGTTTTGACCAACATTTGTGTCTTGGTGCTCATCTAAAAGAATATATTGATATGTCTCTTGCATGTCAGCTAAAAGTGACTTATTTACTGCAAGTTCCGCAAGCACTGAAAGAACCATGTCAGAAAAATCATACAACCTCAGTTTTTGTAACTCTTCTTGATAGAGTGAAAAAATAGTACCTAATTCTCTTACTTTTGCTAGTTTTTTTTGAATTTTTTCTTCTTCTGCTGGTTTTATATCGCCTTTTTTGTATTTTTGATAATCTTTTTTATAGTAAATATCTTCATTTGCACGAAGTGTTTTTTCCCATTCTGGTATTTTTTCCTGAAATTGTATATCTGAAAGTCCTTCGTGTTTTATTGTTAAAATTGCGTCAGCAATTTTGCTTAAAAAAGAAAATTCGTCAGAAAAAGAAACTAATTCTGTAAATGTATTATTTTTTATTATTGTTTCAATAATCTCCACTCGCTCCAAATCTTGTATCACTTTTGCACCGTTAAATGATGTGAAGTAAAAAGGAAACTCTTTAATAACATGTTCACAAAATGCGTGGAAAGTATAAATATGCACTCTATATGCCCTATCCCCGATAATCTCCAACAAGCGTTTCCTCATAGAAATAACGCCTGCCGTTGTATAGGTGAGCGCAAGAATATTTTCAGGCGAGGTATCTGTTTTAAGTAGGATATTTGCAATCCGTAAAGCAAGAATCTGGGTTTTCCCTGTCCCCGGACCTGCTATGACGGAAACCGGGCCATCGATTCTATCGACAGCCTCTTTTTGTGCCTTATTTAGCTTTTTATACGCTTCGTCAAAAACTGCTCTCTCAACCATGTAAATAGTATAGCGTACTTACAAGAAAGCTTTTATTCACGCCCCAATAGAGTGTCACCTATTTTATATGCTTCACCAGCACCCATGGTAACAATGATGTCGTGACTATCAAAATTCATTTTTTGCATAACATGTATTGCCTCTTCAAATGTCATAGAAGCTACGTCTTCTTTATGTGTACGTATTTTCTGAGCTAGTATTTCTGCGCTAATAGTTCCATCATCAACTTCTCTCGCAGGAAAAATAGGTAAAATTATTATTCTGTCTGCTTCATTAAAAGCTTTGGAAAAATCTTCTAGAAACGCCTTGGTGCGACTGAAAAGGTGTGGTTGAAATAAGACAGTAATTGTATAAAATGGTTTTGCGTATAATTCTCGAAAACCTTTCAGTGTTGTCTCTACTTCTTTAGGATGATGTGCATAATCATCGTAGATTTTTGCGCCACCTGAAAGAATTCCTCGCTCTTCAAACCTTCTCCAGGTACCTGGAAATGATTCTAGTGCTTTATCTATTCTTTTTGTGTCAACAGAAAGATAGTGACATACAGAGGCAGCAGCTGAGGCATTAAGCTGATTATGCACCCCGGGTATTTTAAGAACTCGCTTAGTAAGAAATGATTTATAATCTAAAATAGGCGCTACAACACCTCTTAAAGCTCTCTCTACCCTCTTGTCATTTTTATCTGCAATAATAACGCCATTCTCCGGAACTTTTTTTGCTAATTCATTAAAAGCATTCTCTATATCTTCTATGTCTTTATAATAATCTAAGTGATCCTCATCTATATTCGTAATCACAAGGATCTTTGGACTGATATGGAGAAAAGAGCGTTTGTATTCGCATGCCTCTACTACAAAAAGGTCTGTACTACCTTGGACAAAGTTACTTTTACTACCAACGAGCAAACTGCCAACAATCATAGAAGGGTCTTTGCCTGCTTCTTGAAGTACATGACCAATCATTGCCGTTGTCGTTGTTTTGCCATGAGTACCTGAAACGGCAATTGTATATTTATCTTTTGTAACTGCTTCTAATGCTTCAGGATAAGAAAGAGTAGGTATTGAAAGGCTTTTTATCTCATTTAAAAGAGCTGGGTCATAGACTTCAAGTGCAATAGTATAAATAATCAAGTCTGTATCGGAAGGAATAAGATCTCTGCCTTGTCCAAAAGAAATAGCGATGCCAATTTTTTCAAGTTCCTCTATAACGGTATTTCGTTGCATATCGGATCCAGAAATAACTTTGCCCTCTTGGTGCATCATTCGCGCAATTGCAGAAATGCCAATACCTCCGATACCTATAAAAAATACTTTTTGAACTTTTACTAAGTCGATATGCATATTATTTGAGATTTTTTATTATACGAACAAACTGCTCTCCTCTATCGTACTCGTTTTTAAAAAGTTCAAAAGATGAGAATCCCGGACTAAAAAGAATAATATCACCTCGTTTTGCTATCTTAATTGCTGAAGCAACGAGTGCTTTAAGATTTTTTGATTCATCACACTCTATAGTTAGATGTCTTTTCAATTTTTCTGTACCACTACCTGAAAGCAAAAATAAATGCTTTACGTACTTTGAAATTGCATTCCCTAGTATTTTGGGATCCAGCTTTTTGTCAGTTCCACCAGCAATAAGGATTACCTTTTTCTTTTGTGTTGCAAGAGACTCTAATCCTTGGGTTGTTGCTTCAGGCGTTGTGGCTGTTGTGTCGTTGTATATCTGTATCCCTTTATACTTTTTTACCAACTCCAATCTTCCAGAAACTCCTTTAAAATTTTCAACAGCT
This sequence comes from uncultured Candidatus Saccharibacteria bacterium, assembly GCA_964504455.1. Lineage (GTDB taxonomy): Bacteria > Patescibacteriota > Minisyncoccia > Phycocordibacterales > UBA9973 > CAZDDY01. Next base: position 9,238 of record CAZDDY010000016.1, read on the forward strand.
TTTTTTATGTTAACTTCTGAGATACCAAGTGTACGCGCAACCAAAACTGCACATGCAGTATTTTCTTTCATATGCTCCCCTGGGGTATTAATTTTCCAGGATGACACCATACTTTTTTTTGCTAAAAGAATCTTACTTTTTGATCTACCTTTTACAAGTGGCAGGACATTTGGTCGAACAACAAGAATATCTTTTTCTTTTTGATTAGAAAAAATATACGACTTATCCTTAAAATATTCTTTAAGATTGCCGTCATAGTAATTCATATGATCAGGCATAAAACTTGTAAATACTGCGGTTTGTGGAGAAATTTTTGCTTCACCAAAACCTTGCAACTGCCATGAGGAAAGTTCGAAGACAACATAATCACCCTTTTTTACTTTTGATAAAAGCGGAAGTGCAGCAGTCCCTTTAATATTTCCACCTAAATGCACTCTTTTACCAGCTTTTTTCAAGATATGGTAAATCAACTCGGTTGTATATGTTTTACCTCGTGTGCCTGTAATACCAATACAATGAAGTGGTGGAGCAAGCTTTAGAAAAAGTACTTCGTCCATCTCAATTGGTATTTTGTTTTTTCGCGCATGTAAAATATATGGAGAATCAAGTCTGGTCCCTTGACCCTTAAGTATAAAATCTCGATTTTCAAAATCTTTATACTGATGTTTTCCTAAGACGTAGGTAATATTTTTATAACCTTTTAAAAGTTTCAAAGACGGTGCTAACTCTTTTCTTGTCTTTAAATCAGTTACAGTAAGAATTACTCCTTGCTTTGACAGGAATTGTATATCACCAATAAGTTTACCTAATAAGCCCAAGCCCAAAACTGTAACCTTCTTGCCCTGTAAATACGTTCTGTACGAATCCATAGCTATACACTAGCATAGGAACACATTCTTAGAAATTACATTCGTGGGCGACGGATATCGAAAGATGCCTCACTATTTTGACTTTCTTTTTTAGCCTTAATGAGCCTGTCTAATTCATCATCTTCTTCAGCTTCTTCTTCTCTTTTAGGTGAAGGCTCATATTCCTGTGCTCCACCATACAGTAATTGACGAGCTCGTCTTTTTCTTCTTCGTTTACTGCTGTGATACAAGATGTACCCAACAATAAAGCCAATTAAAATTAAGAACAAGAAGAAATATGGGATAAAGACACAGATCCAAAACGTATCAGCATATGGATAGACTGGTGTTAGATAAAATGCAGTGCTTATTTTTTCAATTAAAACTGCATGTCTATGATACAAGGACTCTTGTGTGAGCTGATCGATTCTATCTTTTGTGAGTGATGTAGATATATTACCTGAAATAGAATCAGCAACATTTGCGTGATCGCTTTTTGCATATCTAAGCCACTTTGGATTTTCAAGACGAAACTCAAACGTATTCGCGTCTACTTTTATGTGAAAAGGATAGTTTACAGGTATAAACCCGAAAATTTTTGCGG
>CAZDDY010000017.1:0-10588 GCA_964504455.1 uncultured Candidatus Saccharibacteria bacterium
TACTTACTAATATGAGTAAGGTAATTAATACACTCTTAATTTTGGTAGTACTCGGTGGCCTTGGCTGGTGGTTTTTTAACTCAACAAAACCAGAAAAGCTTAGTCCTGAAGAAGCAGGAAAAAGAGCAACCTTTGTATACTATTGCGAAGACAGCGGAGAATCAATAAAGGCAACTTTTCATATTCCTGAAGACGACTCTATAGATATTGAACTAAGTGACGGAAGAAGTATGAATCTCCCGCGAGGGGGGTCTGCCTCAGGAGCACGTTACGCAAACAAAGATGAATCATTTGTTTTTTGGAACAAAGGAAAAACTGCATTTATATATGAAGATGGAAATATAACTTTTGCCAACTGCCATATTCAAGAATAATATAATGACACTACGAGGAAAATTATTTCTTATATTACTACTTACAATTATTGGATTAATTGTTTTTTTCATTTTTAAAAAAGATGCACCAAAAGAGGTTCTTGAAATCAAAGAAAACATTCCAATAGAAACAATGACAGAGGAAGATAAGGTGATGATCAAAGAAGTAGTGACTTCGTTCGGTAATAAATTAAAAAATGTATCACTGACTCAGGAAGAAGAAGCACTAAAAGAAGCGATCAAGACTGAATACGGTGAATTTCTTTCTCCGCTTTTACTAGAACGCTTCCTAAACGACCCGACACATGCACCTGGTAAACTTGTTTCATCACCCTGGCCTGAAAGGATCGAGATTCTTGATATGTACCGCTCAGGAGACTACTATGATGTTTCTGGTGAGATTATTCTTTGGACAAGTGAAGAAGCAGTGGAAGGAAGTGGCAACGCTGGAAAAGAGCCAATATTTCTTACCCTGGTAAATATGAACGGTAAGTGGCTTATCGCTGAATATCAAACTTCACTCGAATAGACACAAAAGGATGTATAATACGTCATAGTAAAGAGAGCTATAGAGACCTCTTTGTATTAAACTATGAGAAAAATTTTCAATAGCCTAATAATTGCACTTCTAATTTCTACTCCAGCATATGCGTCGATTCCTCCTGCTATAAAGACAAGCTGGGTGCTTCAGGGCGAAACTGCACAAATCATTATTGAAGGCATTGAAGATACATCTCAAATCTTATCCGTAACTGTTTCTGGTAACAAGATCTCTCCTTTTATATACAACAACAAAATTCAAGCACTCTATGGTGTCGATATAAACCAAAAGATTGGAGATATACCGGTAGTCGTCACACTAAAAGATAAGACTAAGCTTACCGGGACCATACAAGTCCTTGAAAGAAAAAAACCAACTTTGGATTTTTCTATCCCTGATAACTTAGGGGGAAATACAAAGGCTGGAGAAAAAAATGTTGCTTCTTTGCTTAGCAAAGAAAATAGAATACTTGCAAACCTATGGACAAATCCAAAAAAATTATGGGGAAATACTTTTGTGTTTCCACTTAAAGATTCTCAGGTTACCGACTCCTATGGATATGCAAGAGAAACGGGCACAACAATAGTTACTCACAAAGGTACTGACTTTAAGGCAAGTGAGGGTACTCCCGTATATGCGATAAATCGTGGTGTCGTGAGACTTGTTAAAAGTTTTGCACTGTATGGAAATACCGTCATCATTGACCATGGCCAAGGTGTTATGAGTTTTTATATGCATCTTTCAAAGACAACAGCAAAACAAGGACACCTTATAGAACAAGGCGAAGAGGTAGGCAAAAGTGGAAAGACTGGCTATGCTCTTGGAGAACATCTCCACCTAACGATACGTGCAAATGGTGTATCAGTTGATCCAATACAATTTTTGGGATTATATGGAAAAACTAACTAACTTTTAAAAGAGTCTTATTTTGTGTTCTTATTTTTTACTGCTTTTATAAAAGCAGTAAACAGTGGATGTGGTGCAAGTGGTCTTGCTAAAAATTCAGGATGAAATTGTGTACCCAAGAAAAAAGGATGCTTTGATCTAGGGAGTTCTGCAATCTCCATTAACATGCCATCAGGGGATGTGCCTGAAAAAACAAGTCCTTTCTTTTCTAAATCTTTTACAAAGGTAGGATTAACCTCATATCGGTGACGATGACGTTCCACAATTTCTTTTTTTCCATATGCGCTTCTCGCAATCGTTCCGTCAATTAATCGTGCTTTATATTCACCAAGTCTCATATTTCCCCCATATCTTCCCTTTTGTATATTCTCTTTCTGACTCTCCATAATATCAATAACTGGGTATTTCGTTTTAGCATTTACCTCCGTGGTGTTTGCATCTTTCATGTTTGCAACATGTCTTGCAAATTCAACCACAATCATTTGCATACCGTAACAAAGTCCAAAATATGGAATTTTATGCTCTCGAGCAAACTGCACTGCTTTGATTTTTCCTTCTACTCCTCTTGCCCCAAAACCTCCCGGAACCAAGATTCCTTGATATTGAGCAAGGGTTTTTATTTTTGCAGGATTCTTCTCAAAATCAACAGCTGAGAGCCAAGTAAGCTCAGGCGAAACTCCTTGTGTATACGCTGAAAATTTTATTGCCTCAATAACAGAAAGATACGCATCTGAGAGCATGTAGTCTCCTGTCTCAAAATATTTCCCAACAACAGCAATCTTCACTTTCTTCTGCGCTGTGTGAACTTTGCGAGCGAAAGTTCTCCATGCACTAGATTCACCGTCTTTCTTTTTTGCCTTTTTTATTTTCAATAATTTAATTAGCAATTCATCAAGTTTTTCTTTTTCAAAATTTACTGGTACATCATAAATACTTGAAACATCGGGAGCAGAAATGACCTGATGTGCCGGAACACTACACGAGAGTGAGAGTTTTTCCTTCCGTTTTGCATCAAGCGGGCTTTTTGAACGAGCAATAATAATATCAGGTTGAATTCCAGAAGCATTTAATGTACGTACTGCTGTTTGTGTTGGTTTTGTCTTCATTTCACCAACTTTTGATGGAACAGGAAGATATGAAACCATGATAAACATGACGTCTTCCGGCGCTTTGATCTTCATCATCCGAGCTGCTTCGAGAAAAAGCATATTTTGATACTCTCCAACTGTTCCCCCAATTTCAATAATGGTAACATCAGCTTTGGCAACTGCTTGAGCTTTTTGTATTCTTTCTATAACCTCAAGTGGAATATGAGGCACCACCTCAACACATTTTCCTCCGTATTCTAAATTTCTTTCTTTTTCAATAACTGACTGATACACTCGCCCTGTCGTCATATAGTTAATACGCGTTAGGTCTGTATTTAAAAACCGCTCATAATTACCCATATCCTGATCCGTTTCATCACAATCTTTAAGTACAAAAACTTCTCCATGTTCGGTAGGATTCATAGTTCCCGCATCGATATTTATATATGGATCAATCTTTAGTGCTGTCACCCGCAATCCTCTGTTCTTTAAAATACGAGCTATTGATGACGAGGCTACCCCTTTCCCTACTCCGGAAATGACACCGCCAACCACAAACACGTATTTAGGATGATTCATATTTTATTTCTTTAGATATCTTCTAATTGCAATTGTACTTGAGAGTGAACCAAGGATAAGCCCTGATCCTAGCACAATGCCTATTATTTTTAATAAATTGTTTATATAGAAATTCCAAGCATTAATACCTAAAAATTCGCTCAGATTTTGCCCAAGCCATAAGGTTATCGGAATAAATAGTACGAGAGTAACAAGTGTTGCAATCAGTCCATAGATAATACCTTCAACAATAAAGGGTCCTCTAATATATGCATTACCTGCCCCCACGAGTCTCATAATGCCTATTTCCTCGCGAGCATAGTAAATAGTAAGTCGAATTGTATTAAACGTAATAATAATGGAGATAAGAATAAGAATAAAAGATACTAAAATACCAAGCCGATTTGCTCCCTTAATAATTTGAGTGAGTTTATCAATAACAATTTTATTCTGATAGTAGTTGATTCGGTCCAAATCTGCCTTTACTGCTTGGATCACTTCACTGTTACCTTCCAAAAATTTTACAACACTTTCATATTGAGAAGGATCTTTCGCTTTAATTGAAAGTGATGCACCTAAGGGATTTTTGCTAATTTCATCAAGAGCTTGAAGTGTTAGGTAATCATTTTTATGGCGTTCTCGAAAATCTTCTAAAGCTTCTTCAGATGTTGTCAGAGACACACTAGACACTTCCGGCATAGTTTCAAGGCTTTTTTGAACATTTGATATTTTTTCAATTTCTGTACCTGGCAAAAAATATACAGCTACATCAACTTTTTCTTTCATAAGAGTTAGTGATGTATGTAAAATCCCTTGAAGAAAAATGAGCGATGTAATAACAGAAAGCGTAATCGTGACAACGAGCACTGAAGCAGCTGAGACAAGCCCACTTCGTTTAAAATTTATAAATCCTGTTCTAATAATTCTTTGTAGATCTACTCGTTTCATATATTACATACTCTTTGTGCCATCTTTATCATCTCGCACAATTCTACCTCTATCAAGAGTGATGACTCGTCTATTAACTGATTCAATAACACTTCTATTGTGCGTAGTAAGAATAACTGTTGTACCGAGATCATTAATACGCTTCAAAATATTTACCACCTCAAATGTGTTCACCGGGTCAAGGTTTCCTGTTGGTTCATCAGCAATAATAAGATCAGGTTGGTTTATAATTGCACGAGCAATCGCTAAACGCTGTTTCTCGCCACCTGAAAGTTGGTCTGGAAAATGCATCATCTTTGCAGAAAGATCGACTAAATCGAGCACTCGTGGAATATCTCGGTGAATTTCTTCATCATGTTTACCAGCTACTTCCATCGCAAACTGAATATTTTCGTATGCGGTTTTATTTGGTAATAATCGAAAATCTTGAAAAACCACACCGATCTTTCTTCGAAGAGAAATTAAATCTTTGTCATGAAGCGTATGAATGTTTTGTGATTCAAAGAAAACTTGGCCTTCTGTCGGATGTTCTTCAGCTAAAATTAATTTTATAAGTGTTGTTTTTCCTGCACCAGAGTGCCCAACAATGGAGATAAATTCTCCTTGTGATATTGTGAGATTAATAGTGTCTAAGGAATATTGGTCATCATCTCGGTATTTTTTTGAAACGTTGTTGAAATATATCATGACAAAACAAAAAGGCCTTTGTGACCACTATTACTTAGTGTAGCATAAAAAAATGCAAATCGAAGCGTTATAAAATCCTTATTTTGTAAGGACTTTTTAACTTTATTGGGAGTTTTTGAAGCTCTCTATGAATATGTCTATCTCACCATCTAAGACATCATCAACTTTTGATGTCTCAATATCATTTCTGTGATCTTTTACCATTTTGTAAGGATGAAGCACATAAGATCTAATTTGGTTTCCCCATTCGATATCAGTCGTTTTTGATATTTGCATACTTTCTGTGAGTTCTTTTTTTTCGTCTTCTGCTTTTTTATAAAGTTTCCCTCGCAATATTTCCAGCGCTCTTTCTTTATTTTGTTCTTGTGAACGTTCCTCTCGAACAGAAACTGAAATACCTGTTGGTATATGAGTAACTCGCACTGCGGTCTCTCGCTTATTTACATTTTGTCCACCCGGGCCACCCGCTTTCGAAAAATCAACCTCTATATCACCATCTTTTAATTCCGGCATCTCTTTCGCTTCAATCTTTGGAATTACTTCAACAAGTGAAAAAGATGTGTGCCGCTGTTTTTTAGCATTAAACGGTGAAAGACGAACAAGTCGGTGGACTCCTGACTCATACTTTAGGTCACGATATACATTCTTTCCTGAAATATCGCATGTTACATTTCTGTATCCACCGTGATCATTTACGTTTTCATGCAACATACGTAGCTCCCAGCCTCTTTTCGCACAATACTTTTGATACATCTTCAATAAGATTGCAGAAAAGTCTTCTGCATCATCTCCTCCTGCACCAGAAAGAATTGTAAGAAGTGCTCCACCCCTATCAAATGAACCTATTCCATCTTTTTTATCCTGTAGTTCTTTTAACTCACGAATCAATCTCTGTGCATGTTCTTTGTCATTCCAAAAATTACCTCCTTGCATCAGTGTTTCTATTTCTTCTATTCTTTTGTTTATTTTTTCACTATCCATATATGAGCCATCTCCGAGGATCGAACTCGGGACCCCAGCTTTACGAAAGCTGTGCTCTACCAACTGAGCTAAGATGGCACGCACAGAATATAGCAAAAAAAACATCTCCTATGAAGTAGACGCTTTACAACGTACGAACCCCTGCTATAATAAACCAGCATGTTATGTTATTCGCAAAAATCTTTTGTCCTTCCGACAATTCGACCCCTTACACACAGTGGAGGATTTTCTTTTGCGATATAATCTAAAGTTTACAGACTAGATCATAAAAGAAAGCCCTTCACAAAGAGGGGCTTTCTTCTTTAAAAACTTAAAATCAACAATTATGTATCCGAAACAACACAGAGTAAATTATGGTTTCCCTATTATGGTCATTGGTGACGGCAAAGTTGCCCAAGCGTATGTTGATGGTAAACAAGCCATCAAAGGGTTTGCAAACCCGATAACAGTTATCGGGAAAGGAACCAATGCCCTTTTCTTTAAAAAAAGAGGTATTGACTACCAAACACCCGAGTCTGTGGGAGAACTTACAGGAAGTGTTATTCTTGCCGTCAGACCCCAAAATGGTCTTGCGGCGCTTTCTCTTGTAAAAGAAAAGGCTCGTAATCCCAAACTGGTCACCTCGTTGATTTCAGGTATCACATTTGATGATCTCAAAGAGATCACCGGTATCAACGAAAACTGTATCGCTACCGCAACACTAAATGTAAACATCCGGTATCGGAGTGGTATTGTGTACTGGCATGATAGAAAAAAATACACTCCCGGTGAAATAGAAGAGAGTGTCTTTGGCCAGACGTTCGGAGGATTAACTTCTCCGGGCAAAAAATGTACGGGATACTTAAAAAAAGTACATGCTGACAACAAATCCGCAGATGAAAAAATTCTGGACGCAGTGGTGTTAGTGGGTTCAGGAGCCGCACTACATGCAAAAGCAATTTGGCTTGCATATGAAAAGGAGGCTATAAAACAAAAACCTTTGAAAAAGTTCTTAGGGGAACTTGCTCATGGCACATATCCTCAAATAATCCAAAAGTATTTTGAAGCTTTAAATATGGCAACGATAGGTGTCTTTGGAACTGACTATGGCAACTTAAACCGCAAGAGTTTTCATAGTACTGTCTCAGCACTTAGCATGTCTCCATATGAGACACCGCTTCAAATCAGCGAACATATAAAAGGCGTGGTCACAAGAGGTGGTTGCACAGCAACGAAAATTTCTGAGGTGTCCTCTGTGCATTGCATTCAATCAAAGGAAAAAATGTCTGATGTGCTTAGTGGAATCCGTGAAAAGTCTCTTTCTTTTAGAGAGATTGCCTTAGGTACAACAATATAAAAACAGTAACTTATCAAAAAAACCTTTACGTATGTAAAGGTTTTTATTTTTTATAGAGACTTAAAATACTTTCAATAACCTCTTTAACATGAGACTCCAATGTTTCTGAAAACTGGTTTTTAAGAACCGAAGAAGCATTGATGCGATACTCATCACGTGCCTGCGGATTACCTATAAGATACAGAACTTTTTCGGCAACGGCATCAGTGTCACTTTCAGTAACTAGGTACTCTTTATATGTACTGTTTGAAAGAATTGAAATAGAAGTGGCAGTTTTTGAACAAATAACTGGTGAGTGTGCTGTCAACGCTTCAATAAGTGGGGTATCAATTTCCCCTTCTCCCCCTATCAATAGAGTCATATGAGCTCCTCGAAAATGTGGGATGAGCGATTCGGGTTCTTTTTCAACGAATATGTGTGTATTTTTGCGATCAGTTTTAAAGAAGTTTCTGACTCTTTTTACATATGCCTCTGGTGTATACAAAATCAAAGCAATTGGTTGATACCCTGAAACAACAGTTTTCATAATTTCTCGAAGTGACTTAAGCGCATGATGATCTGGATATGAAATATAACTAACACAAAAAACTAGAAAGTGGGGATACTTCTCTCTGAAGTTGAAACGACGATCATCGCCTTCTGCTCTATTTTTATCAAAAAAAGGTGGCACAACCAAAACCAAATTAGGGTCTTTGTCCAATTCTTTTGCCACTAACTCTTTCATGTGCAAAGACGGAACAAAAATTTTTTCAGCTCTTCCAATAAGCGCTAACTGCTTCTGCCTCACTAATGAAACAAAAGGAAGTTTAAAAAAAAGACATGGGTTTTCAATAAAAAAAGCTTTTTTATATTTTCTGCTAAGCTTCTCGGTCAAAACGCCTGCAGTATCAACACTAAAAGATAAAATAAAATCTGGTCTAAATTTTCTTTGCCAAACAAGGTGTCTGTGAACAATCTTTCGAAGTCTAATACTTTCAATAAAAGGTGATCTGATAAGTGGCGGACTTACATAATATACCCAAATATTTGAAGCGATTTGTTTTACTTGATCGTTTTTTGATACATGTCTCCTTTCTTGTAAAAAAACAAGTACATGCACTTCACTTACATATTTTCCATATTCTTGTATTGTTTGAAACATTGCATGATGCTCGTCTAAGAGTCCTATAGAATCAATAGCAAGCAAGGCAACAAATATATCGTGTGATATTTTATATGGAAGCTCCATATGTATCTATTATAAAACTAAGCCCGAAATAAAAATACCCCTGAGAGAGGGGCATTTTTATTTCATTAGTTAGTTGTTTGTGTAGTACTTTCTACTTCTGCTTTGATTGCATCTCTGGTCTTTGGACCAACAACGCTACCATCACCTCCGGTGATTCCTTTTTCAATCTGAAACCTCTTAAGTGCTTCTCTTGTTTTTGGACCAAAATAACACGTAGGGGCGTCAACATTTAGATGTTTTTTAAGAATAAGGAAAAGTTGAAGAGCTTTTACATCATCACAACTTTCCATTCCTTCTTTTATCGGTCTAGAAATAATAGATGATGAGCCTTTTGCATATTCAAGGCCTTTCATTAAGACTTTTGTTTCTTCTTTAGGAAGCGGTCTGATGTCTTTCACTGATGAATTTTGATCTTCTGGATTCTTAACCAAAGGGTCAGGTGTTGGATAATTCTCAGGACACTTTACTCCTGTCATAGGACTAAATTTGTATCCTGGCTTACAACCTAGCACCACATCAGTAGACGATGTTGCTCCCAATACTTGGGGTGTATTCTTATAAATCTCGTACTGTTGAAGCACATCATCAAGCGTCATTGCACTTGAAACAGCTGGTACACTTATAAACAGACCGAGAACCAAGAATGCTATTGTCTTTTTCATAACGTTTTATATTATATTAAACTAATAATAATCTGTCAATAGTTATTGGGAAATTAATCTTACTGACTGTTAATAGTAAGATCATCCCAAACAATAGGCGCCATTGTGTATCCATCACCAGTAATTGCTCCGGCGGAACCGGCTTGTGAAAAGGTCGTATCTGTAACTGAGATGACTGGTGAACCATTCCATAGTGCTTTAATAGAAGATCCATTCATTGAAAGCCCTATTGTGTACAGAGTATTTGCAGACATAGTGATTGAATATTCTCCCAATCTTGTCCACTGCCCTGCTACCCTTTTATAAAGTGTTAGTAAAGAATCATAAGGCTCAATATATGCCATGTAGCCTTCGGAATCAGTCGCTCCATAATTTATTCTTCTTCCTGAGACACCGGCATACATTATCGAATCACGTGTTGGGAAAGAAATTTTTGATTGCACCGTATAGTTTGCAGAAGTTATACCTGAGGTAGTGTGAAGAGATGAAACCTGGCCATCGTTAACATTTAACTGAAGTTTATTAGAATTTATTCTAAAATTACTTGCACCATATCTTTCGGTCCAATTTGAACCAACATCTGTACTGTTTGCTCTATCAAAATTATCAGTGAAAGAGGAAGGTTGGCCGTTCACAGTAATCACCACCTGATCAGCATTAGTTGCACCCTGAGAATCTGTGACCGTGAGCCAATATGAATACGTTCCTTGGGTAAGACCAGTAACTGTTGTGGAAAGACTATTTGGAGATGTAATCGTACCACCGGTACCTGATATTTTAGTCCAAGCGTAGGTCATAGTATTTCCGTCTGGGTCAGTTGCTCCCCCGGTGAGTGTGACTGAGTTTGTTGGGAGAGTGATTGTTTGGTCTGGGCCGGCGTTTGAGACTGGGGGTTGGTTTGAAGGTGAAATTATATAAGTATATATTTTTCCGTTAGTCCTTGGATCTGAATTATTTGATGTTGAGAAGTAAATCGCTTCCCATCCATTCTCATCCACCCAGTGACTATACCGTCCAAGTCCTAGTGTATTAATTTCTCCATGATCCGCATGTGGCGTACTAAGTGCTACTCCATTTTCAAACAATCGAAGAAGAGATCTTGTTGGATTGGAAACATTATCAGCAAGTGTCCCGAAACTTTGACCACCAATTCTATATCCGTATCCACCATCAAGAACCACGTTTGCCATATTTATTTGATTCCCCGCCGGCGGTGGAGTCGTTGTATTATTCACCACCACAGAGACTGTCGTACTGGTGCCGACGTTTCCTGCCATAT
>CAZDDY010000018.1:0-9638 GCA_964504455.1 uncultured Candidatus Saccharibacteria bacterium
AAGCACTTTTAGCCGCAAAACAACTAAAAGAAAAGGAAAATATAGATGTCGTTGTGGTGAATATCCCAACAATTAAACCACTTGATGAGCAAACAATTATAGGGGTTGCAAGAAAGGTAAAAGGGGTGGTCTCAGTTGAAGAACATCAAGTTATAGGTGGTCTTGGTAGTGCAATTTCTGAGTGTCTTGCAAAAAATAATCCACTCCCAATGCGTTTTATTGGAGTGCAAGATAGATTTGGACAGTCAGGCACGCCAAACGAGCTTATTGAGCACTACGGTATGGGTGTAAATGATATCGTAAAAGCAGTAATGAGTCTTTAGTTTAAGTTTGGATTTATAGGATTTAAAACTTCTTCAAGTGTCTGGATTTTTTTCTCCAATTCTTCTTTATTTCCAGGAACCACTTCTGACTTATTAAGCCATTCCTGCATAGAGTGAAGCATCTGGATTTTTGCTTGGTACTCTGCGTTCTGCTCAGCATATTCATTCTTCAGAAGTTCATCTTCAAGATGACTCTTAAGTTTCTCTGCATCACTAAATATATTTCTATATAGATCTTCAGCAACCATACCATTCATCTTGGCAAGTGCTGCTCGCATTGTAAGTAGCTTGTCCTCCAGTTCTACAAATTCTGGATGTTCAGACATAAAGTTAGGAAAATAGTCCAAACTTACTTCCTTATCCTGAGCATTCTGCATTGCAGTATGTGCAATTTTAAGTAGCTCCTCTCGCTCTTCCTCAGAGCTTTTTTTTGGTACTTTTGAAAATCCTCCTTCCAACATATTTATATCTCTGTTACTTTATACTCAACAGGAGCCTTATCTAAATATTCTTGCAATTTTTCAAGACTAAGTAAACCTTTTTGAGCTCCAACTTGCTGAACCACTGACATAGAATTAATAGGTGCCATTTGCAAGGCTTCGACAGGGGATTTGCCCATACAAAGGGCTGAGACAAATGTAGAAGTAAAGGCATCACCTGCACCAGTACGCTCATACGGAGTATGCGGATATATAGGTATAAACCAATACTTTTCTCCATCAAACATATATGCACCATCGAATCCATCCGTAACAGATACAATTTTAGGTCCAAGTAAAGAAAGTTCTTTCATTAGAAGTTTAATATCTCTATGATTGACTCCAAGAATTCTTTGCGCTTCTTCAACGTTACAAGTAAAGAAATCTGCTTCCTTATACACTTCTTTAAGTTTTTCCTTACCTAATTTCATCTGAAATGTTCCCGGCTGAAAGGCAAGCTTCACTTCAGGGTGAGCTCTTAAGTACTCTACAATTTCATCATGGTATTCAAGCGATGTCTCACCGAGTGAAGTAAGGTAAATCCACTTTGGCGTACCTAAATCTTTAGGTAGTGCGTAAGGAAAAGGTGCATGTTTTACAAGAATAGTTCTCTCAGATTGAAACCACAGCACGTAATGATAATTTGTTGGATACTGAGTACTTGTTGAGATAAATTTTGTTGAGACATTATCTTTTTGAAGTGAATTAAAGCACTCTTTACCATTTTGATCATCACCAACGGTGGTAATAAATGCGGATTTAAGCCCGAGTCGTGCTGCTGAGACTGCTGCATTCCCACTGTTTCCTACAGCATAAATTAACTCCACAGATTCATAGGGTACTTTATCTCCGAAACTTATACAGAGTTCTTTTTTTGTATGATCAATACTGTCTTGGACTTCTGCCTCTCTTAGTCTAATGAATGCGTCACAAACAACATCACCAATTGAAACAATATCGAATTGTTCTTTGTTTTCCATATACGTATTTTAGCACATCGTGTATACTTTATACTATGGAAAAGTCACTTCGAGAGCACATATACGAATCGAGAAAGAAAAATGTCGCTATCGGCCACTTCAACGTAAGCAACCTTGAAGCTGTACACGCAATTGTTTCAGCAGCTGCAAAATTACAAGTTCCAGTCATTCTTGGAGTCACCGAATCTGAAGAAAAATTTTTCGGATTAGAAGAAATTGTTGCCGTTGTGAAAGTGCTTAAAGAAAAATCAAGTATACCAATATATCTTAATGCTGATCATCACTATTCGTTTGAAAGTGTGAAAAAAGCACTTGATGCTGGTTTTGATATGGCAATTATTGATCAAGCACATGAAAGTTATGAAAAAAATATTGAAACTACAAAGAAATGTGTTGCGTATGCAAAAACTATAAAAGAAAAAACAGGTAAAGACGTACTGATTGAAGCAGAGCTTGGTTTTATTGGACAATCTTCAAAAATCTTAGAGTCTATTCCAGAAGGGGTATCACTCGATACAATGACGAAGCCTGATATAGCTTTGGAGTTTGTAGAGAAAACAGGAATAGACCTGCTTGCCCCATCAGTAGGAAATATTCACGGAATGGTCAAAGGTGGTGAACCGAATCTCCATCCAGATATTGTTAAACAAATTAGCGATGTAACAGGGTTACCACTCGTGCTTCATGGTGCATCAGGAAATACTGATTCTGATATTCAAGAATGTATTAAAAACGGGGTAGCAATTGTACACATTAATACAGAAATCAGGGTTGCCTTCAAAGAAGGACTTATTGATTCTTTGAAAAACACCACAGAAATAGCACCGTATAAATATCTCCCAGAGGCTGTTTTAGCAATTGAGGAAGTAGTCTTGAAAAAATTAAAAGTTTTTAACTTTATAAACCAATGATTTATTGGATTGCCCCATTGTTCCTCTTGGTCTTGTTTGAAGCACTTGCGGATCTTATTGCAAAATCTTGGGCAAATACAGGCAAAATAAGTATTGCTGGGCTCGCTTTGTTCGGGTACATCGTGGCAAATATTTTTTGGCTTATTTCTCTTAAAAATGGAGCGCAACTTTCAACCGGAGCAATTATTTTTTCAATTAGTTCCGAGCTTCTTGCCATTGCTATCGGTATCTTTTTGTATCATGAACAACTGACCAAACTGCAAATAGGTGGTATTGTTTTAGGCGTGATTTCTTTAATACTTTTAATTTGGGAGTAGATCTATATGAATCTTGTAGAGGAGATACAAAAAATAATAAAGGGTGATATAGAAACGGGCGATGAAGTACTTGAAAAGTATAGTCACGATGCTTCTATTTTAGTTGTTAAACCTGAAATGGTGGTATTTCCTAAGGATTCGGCTGACATACAAGCTCTCGTTTCTTTTGTCGCAAAACAAAAGAAAGCATACCCAAACCTTTCAATCACTGCCAGAGGAGCAGGCACGTGTATGGCAGGTGGTGCGATTAATGACTCAATTATTCTTGACACAACCCGCTACATGAAAGGGGTGTTGGATATAAAAAAAGAAAAAAATGTACATTACGGAAAAGAAATGGCCGGGGTTGTTAAAGTGCTACCTGGAACTTTCTACAGAGATCTTGAGAAAGAAACCTTGCAACATGGATTATTAATGCCGACATACACAGCTTCAAAAGAGTTATGTACTGTAGGCGGGATGGTTGGGAATAACAGCGGAGGTGAAAAAACGATTCGCTATGGGAAAGTTGAAAATTTTATCAAAGAGCTAAAAATTGTTTTTAGGGATGGAAACGAATACACTATCCAACCAATGAGTAGCTCTCAGTTTAATAAAAAAACCTTAGAGGATAGCTTAGAGGGGGAATTATACAGAGAGTTAAAAAAACTTTTGCAAGATAATGAAGTGCTTATTAATGAAAAAAAGCCAAAAGTTTCAAAAAATTCTGCCGGGTATTATTTATGGAACATTTGGGATAAGGAAAAGGATATTTTTGACCTCTGCAGGCTTATTGTTGGCTCTGAAGGATCGTTGGGAATAGTGACAGAAATAACATGGTATTTGGTGCCAGTTGAACAACACACAAAATTGTATGTTGTTTTTATGAAGGACTTGGCAAAACTTGGCAACCTTGTGGATGAAATATTGCCGACAAGTCCGGAAAGTATCGAGTCGTATGATGATTATAGTTTGTCGCTCGCTATAAAATTTATGCCAGATTTTTTGAAGCAAATGAGTCTTTGGAAATTCTTGAAACTTGGAGTTTCATTTATACCCGAGATGTTCATGGTGCTTCGAGGTGGAATGCCGAAACTGGTGCTTTTGATTGAATGCACTGGAAAAGACGAACAAGAGGTTTCTGAAAAGATATTAAAAGTTGACACTATTGTTAAAAAATACAAGTTTCAAACAAGAATTACTAAATCTGTGCAAGATGCGGAGAAGTATTGGAAAATCAGAAGAGAAAGTTTTAATTTACTCAGAAAACATGTAAAAGGTAAACACACCGCTCCTTTTATTGATGATATTTGCGTAGAACCGCATACATTACCTGAATTTCTCCCGCAACTAAACAAAATATTAAATGAGTACAAGCTTGTATATACAATTGCAGGTCATGCAGGAAATGGAAATTTTCATATTATTCCCCTTATGGACTTTACAGATATAAATACCAAAAAAATAGTCCTCGAACTATCTGAAAAAGTATATGCTTTGGTTTTTAGATACAAGGGCACGATCACAGCTGAACACAATGATGGGTTGATACGAACTCCATATATTCTAGACATGTATGGTAGTGACATGTATGAGCTATTTGCAAAAACAAAAAAATTGTTCGACCCAGAAAATATCTTTAACCCAAGAAAGAAAGTTGGTGCGACTAAAGAATATCTAGCAGAACATCTCTTGGTTGAAAAGTATAACAAAATTCACGGATCATAAAAAAACAGCCTTCTGTGTGCGAGGCTGTTTTTGATTTCGGGCAAGACAATAATTTGAAGCATATGATTATTATCAGTAATACTCCAAAAAAATACTGAGTTTTTTTATTGCCCGCGATTTCTTCGATTTTTGCTCTGAAGCGAGAAATATGCGACCTGTCTCTTTCTTCAGGCTCGTGATGCATAGCCATATAGATTATTTTAAGGTGATACATAATTATACCTTAAAAGATGAATTAGTCAAATATCCTTGATATATATGAATTTTATGGTAAGGTGAAGTACGTATGGTACAGCTTACAGCACAAAAGCGAAGTAAGACAGATAATCTGGTTTTATTGCGACGTAACGGCAATTTACCGGGTGTTGTCTATGGCGCTTCAATTGAGAATGCTCCGCTTACAATTTTATTGAAGGATTTTCAAAAAGTATTTAAGGAAGTGGGAGAATCTGAAGCAATTACACTTGACCTAGATGGACAAAAAATACCTGTTCTTGTACATGAGGTTCAATATGACCCAATAAAAGAATTTCCAGTACATGTTGATTTTTATGCGGTTGATCTTAAGAAAGAAGTTACTGTCTCAGTACAGATAGAGTTTGAGGGGGAAGCACCAGCAGCAAAACAGGGATTAGGAAGTCTTGTAAAAGTTTTGTACGAAATAGAAGTTCGCGCACTCCCACAAAATCTTCCGCACGCGGTTTCTGTCGACCTCTCAGGACTTACTGATATAGACAGTCAAATTAGTGTTTCTGATATCAAGTTACCAGCAGGAGTTGTTGCGGTAACGAAAGATACTGAGGTTGTGGCTGCGATAGCAACAATTAAAGAAGAAAAAGAAGAAACACCAGTAGATTTATCTGCTATCGAAGTTGAACAAAAAGGAAAGAAAGAAGAGGAAGGTGGAGAAGCTACCTCATAAGCGTAACAAAATGAGCTTAGAAACGTCAGGAAATATAGACCCTGACGTTTTTAGTTTGTAGGGGAAATTTGATATACTATGTATATGTTTTCAAGGGAAAATAAAGGAATTATCGTAGCCCTCGGGCTATTTATTATTGTGGTATTACTTGTCCCATATATACCTATACAAGCCCAAAGTGTCACACTTACTCAAGAAGAAAGAGCGGCTTTACAACAACAATTGAATCAATTGGAAGCTGAAATAAAAGAAAAACAGGCACAACTTGATGCACAAAAAGGGCAGTCTACTACACTTACAGCAGAAATAAATGGCTTAAAAAAGAAAATAGATACGGCGAAACTTAACATCAAAGCAAAAACATTGTTGATAAAAAAACTATCAGGTGAAATTTCAGAAACCGAAGGAAAAATATCTGTTCTTGCAAACAAGATTGATGATCATAGAGAATCAATCGCTCAACTTTTAAGGAAAACTAATGAGATAGATCAAGCAAACATGGTGCAAGTGCTTCTCTCTGGGAAAAAAGTTACTGACTTTTACCAAGACGTAGACTCGTTTGCGTCATTGAAAAGAGAGCTCTACGCGTCGGTTTCTCAAATTAAAGAGGTCAAGAGTGAGACTGAAGAAGTAAAAAGTGAACTCGAGGAAAAACAAAATCAAGAACTAGACGCAAAAGCAACTCTTGAGCAGCAGAAAAAGAAGGTTGAAAATGATCAACAAACTCAACAGCAATTACTTAAAATAAGTAAAAACAAGGAAAAAGAATACCAAGAGTTAATTGCTGAGAGGACTGCTAAGGCTGCACAAATTAAAGCGAGGTTATTTAATCTCGCCGGAGGTGGAGGGCCAATAAAGTTTGGGGATGCTGTTGCTTTGGCAGAATCTGCAAGCGCTGCTTCGGGAATCAGACCAGCATTTCTTCTTTCAATTATTACTCAAGAAAGTAACTTAGGTTCAAATGTTGGACAATGCTATTTAACAGTTCCTGAAACAGGTGCTGGAACACGAGTAAGTACCGGTGCATCGATTAATAGAGTTATGAAGCCAGATAGAGACGTGCAACCTTTTCTTCAAATTACAAGTGCACTTGGTCTTGATTACACAAAAACCAGAGTTTCTTGTCCGCTTTCAGTAGGATACGGAGGAGCAATGGGTCCATCACAATTTATTCCTTCTACCTGGATTAGAATGACCGATCGTATTGAAGCTATCTTAGGCGTAAAACCCAGTCCTTGGAACAACCGTGATGCTTTCTATGCCTCAGCACTCTTTTTGGCTGATTTAGGAGCCACAGGACAATCATACACGGCCGAGAGAAATGCAGCCTGTAGGTATTATTCTGGCTCTAAATGTTCTTCAATAAGTAGTGCGTATGGCGATCAAGTTATGGCTCGAGTAGAAAGTATTCAAGCAGATATTGATTATCTTAAACAATACGGCGTATCCAGAAGATAGCTTGCCTTTTAAGGCTTTTATGATATAGTCTCTCGGTATGAAAAAAGACATTCACCCACAAAACTATAGGCCTGTTATCTTTGTTGATGCTGCAACAAGCACACAATTTTTAATATGGTCTACCGTTGATACGAAAGATACAGGTGTCTATGAAAAAGACAAAAAAGAATACCCGCTCTACCGTGTGGAAATATCAAGTGCATCACACCCTTTCTATACTGGAAAAGAATCAGTGCTAGATACAACAGGACGTGTTGATCGCTTTAAAAAGCTTCAAGAAAAGTCAAAAACTAAAGCAACAAAAAAGAAATAGCGATATTTTTTTCAAAGAGAAGCCGTTGTCGCGGTTTCTTTTTGTTTTGTTAGAATGAGTGTATATACATGATTGAACTAGAAAAAAGAGGAGAACTAAAGAAAAGTTATAAGACAATGCATCTTATAGAAATCTATGAGGGGCTTGAACAGAAGGAAGAAGAAATCAGAAGAATGGTGCTTTCTGACGAAAGTCTTACTGAACTTGGTAAGGAAGAATTAGCAGTACTTCACGCTGAGCGTGAGGGTATTGAAGCTCAAATAAACCAAATTTTGGAATCAGAAAAAGTTGAGGAGGAATTCCCGAATGAAATTGTCATGGAGTTTCGAGCCGGCGCCGGTGGAGACGAGGCCTCACTTTTTGCCTGGGAACTTGCGAATATGTACCAGAAATATGCTGACTCACGCGGCTGGAGTTCTAGAATTATTAATGAATCCGAAAGTGCTGTTGGAGGATATAAGGAGGCTGAGATAGAAATTAAAGGAAAAGATGTATACAAAAAATTAAGATATGAAACTGGGGTGCATAGAGTTCAGAGAATTCCTGCTACGGAAAAAAATGGGCGCGTACATACTTCGACTGCTTCAGTTGCGGTTTTACCTATTAAAAAAAGAACAACGGTTGAAATAAATCCGAATGATCTCGAAATGGAGTATTCTCGGTCAGGTGGCGCTGGAGGACAAAATGTGAATAAAGTTGAGACAGCAGTACGTCTTATACACAAGCCAACAGGAATCGATGTACGTTGTACATCAGAAAGAAGCCAGCTTGCCAATAGAGAAAAAGCATACGGAATTTTGATTGCAAAATTGCAGCAACTTAAAGATGAAGAAGAGGCAAAAAAATATGCAGATAACAGAAAAAATCAGATCGGTACTGGTGACAGAAGCGAAAAAATACGAACATATAATTTTCCACAAGACCGAATTACAGATCACAGAATAAAGCAGTCATGGTCAAATTTGCCGAGTATTTTAGCAGGACAAATTGATAAAATTATTTCTGCAATTGAAAGTGGTGAAATAGGAGAGGCAGAAGAAGAGTAAGATGCCCTAGAGCTCATTTATTTCTTGGCCAGTTTCTGTGTCTTTAACTTCAAAACCAAGACGAGCAATCTCTTCTCGTAAACTATCAGCAAGTGACCAATTTTTTTGATCTCTGGCATAAGCACGTTTTGATAATAGCTCACGGATTTCATCGGAAAGAACGATTTCTTTTTTTGGTTCACTTAGTCTTAATCCTAAAACTTCATCAAATTTAAGTATTGTTGCCTTTTTATCCTCTGGTAGAACAATAGGATCGCTCAAAAGATTAAACAAAGAGCTTAGGGCAGACGGTGTATTTAAATCACTATTTAAGGCCAAGGTAAACGCAGAAAGATATTCAGTGTGTATTTGACCATTAGTTGCATCTACACTTTGAACAAAACGAAGAACTTTTTCCCTTGCTTTCTCAGCAGCCTCTAAGCTTTCCCATGTAAAATTTAGTGGACTTTTATAGTGAGTCTGAAGTGTCATCATTCTAAAAGATAGTGGGTTAAATCCTCTATCAACAATATTTTTTAGCGTGTAGAAATTACCTAGAGATTTTGCCATTTTTTGTCCATCAACCAAAAGCCACCCGTTGTGCATAAAGAATCTAGCAAATTGCTTGCCAGTTGCTGCCTCTGATTGAGCTATTTCGTTCTCGTGATGAGGGAACATGTTATCAAGCCCACCTGTATGTATGTCAATAGTTTCTCCTAACTCTTTCATAGCCATTGCTGAACATTCTATATGCCAACCGGGCCTGCCTTTACCGAGGGAAGTTTCCCAGAATATATCACCATCACTTTCATCCCACGCTTTCCAAAGCGCAAAATCTTGTGCACTGTCCTTATCGTACTCATCCGCTTTCATTCTATTTGAGGCATTATTTTTTAGTTTTTCCTTTTGAATTTCAACAAGTCGTCCGTATTTCAAATCCTTTTGCGTATTGAAATAAATACTAGCGTCTTCTCCTTTGTATGCAAACCCTTTATCAATAAGCACCTCTATTAACTTAACCATCTCTGGAATATAGTCCGTAGCTTTTGTATATCTACTTGCAGGAATAATATTTAAAAGATCTCTGTCTTCGTAGAATTTCTCGGTGTAAAACTCTGTAAATTCCTGTAATGTTTTACCAGTTTTTTGTGCATTACTAATAGTTTTATCATCAATATCGGTCAGATTCATTATGTGAAGGAC
>CAZDDY010000019.1:0-8444 GCA_964504455.1 uncultured Candidatus Saccharibacteria bacterium
CATAGAGAAATAATTCTTCCAACGAAGAAGAATGCACACTGAAAAAATGTCCATGCTGCAACAATATTCATTACTGTTCCCAACACAAGAACTAAAAATACTAAACCGTTTCTACCTTCAAGTGCGCGTTTTGTTGCATCACTATCTATCATTTGTGTCACACCAAGTCCTTTTGTAATTGCACCAGAGAGAGATTTTATCGCAGGCTTCTTTTCTTTTTCACCTGTAATCATTTGAATTTCATTCAAATCGTCAGTTCCTGGAGTAACAGTAATCGCATTGTAAAAAACACGTGCGGCAATATTTCCTGCATCTATAATTACCCGCGTGAAGAAAAGGCTGAAGTTGATAAGAAGGCCAATAATAATGAGTTGTGTGATAACCCTATTTGCGTTGAAGTGGTGATTGACTCGGAGAATGATATTAAACGCAGTCCATAAAAGTATAAAAATAAATAAAATATTTGAAACATCACGAACAATTCTCCATCCTTCTAAAATGACACCTATATTGTCTGAATAAAAGAAACTACTTATTGAAAAACCAATAAATATATCCATTAATTTTGCTCCGATTTCTAGAACTTTTGCAGAAGCGGTATAAATAAGGTCATGAAATGCAATGACCATACAACCCTTAAACCAAGTAAGCGGTTTTCTCCAACTACACGAGAGAAGTTCCCCAATAATTTCCGCTGATACTTCCTCAGCTGCTTCATCGTCAGTATACTCAGAGATTGTATCTGTTTGCTCGCTTATATCCTTACCTGGGTCGTAGTTACCATAATTGTCTGTTCCATCAGCATTTTTTGCCAATGTTGGAAATTCAAGAACTTTACTGTATGCAGTCCATGGGTTTCCAGAAGTAGTTTTTGTTACAAGAATCTGTGCATAGTATTGTGTGCTTGGCTCAAGGCCTTTAATCGGGACAGAGAAACCGAAACCAGTATTTGTAGAATTTGCTTTTTTTTGAATAAAACTACTTATATTATATGCAGTTGCACCAGTTACTGTCTGAGGTGAACCTGCCCCAGGTACTTCATAGTTTATTTTTCCAGTAACTTTTTCCGGTACATATTCTTGTGTAAATCCAATTGATTCCGGTGTTCCGCCTTGAGGAACCGCATTGTAAATTGCTGAAAATCCAGCCGAGCTATTATTTTTAATATTATGAAGTGGAATTTCTTCTTTCGTTTTACTCAATATAAGCATAAAGAGTAAGTTTTTTAAGTCATTTGTTTCAGCAGTCTGTCCTGTTTGTGAACTAATCTTAAAATAAAAATCAACAACTCCACCAAAACTTGTATATCCTTTTTTTCCGTTAACCAAAATTCCATGGCCTGCTGTATTTACAGAAGCATTACTATTCATTGGGTAGATACCACCGTCAAAGAACTGTATACCCGGGAATGATCCTGAGTCTAGTATTTCAGCAGGTAAGAAATCAAATTCCCCAAGTTTTTCAAATAATCCCGCTGATGATGAGTTCTTTGGAAATTTGTTTGCATCAAGTTTAATGTTTGTTTCAACGATATTATCTAGCTCTGCAGCCTTTGCCTCTTTCGCTACGAAGAATGGCAACGAAGTTTGTGCCAATATACATGCAAGCGCAAATATAGAAACGAGCCGTCTCATGTGTCTTTATTTTACTATGCAAACTCTTCACACACAACAAAAATCCCCTATTTTAAGGGGATTTTTGTTGCTACCGTATATAGTTACCAAGATTTGATTGATAATACGTATCGCATTTAATATTTGGCATAATGTTTAGTCCACTAAAGAGTCCAAAGAGTGGAATAATGTAGCTACTTCCGGAAGCTCCGATCGTTCCAGTTTGAAGGGAATCCCATTCACAAAAGAGTTTTTGTGCGCTGTCTTTGCTTGAGATATCAGGTGCTTGAGCTCTTTCGTCTGTACAACGTGAGATAAGTGAATCAGAACTTGTTCTATCAAATGATCTTGTAAAATCTTGATTAAAGATATCAAGCTCTCCTTTCACATCCAAAAGACTTTCTTCATTACCTATATCTCTCTCAATTTGTCTGAATCTTGATCTTAGTTCTCCAATATTTTGACTTGGATTAACAATAAACTGCCCACTAGCCACACTTGATGGATGTGAACGAATACTTCTTTCAATATCTTGTAATATTGCCAGTACACTTGTTTTCTTTGCTATGCGTGTATTTACTTCTTCCGCTCGTGAGATAAAGGCATCTTTTTCAGCAATGCGAGAGAGAATTATTGAAGCACTTGGAATATTTACTCCATTTACTCCAATCAATCCAAACTTAGTTTTTTGTATTTGCTCTTCCAAAAAGAGTTTTAATTGTCTCAATGTTTCTTCTGCTCTGTCTCCGCGATTGTTATCTTTTTCAGCAATACGCTCAAGTCTTCGTGTCTCTTCTTGAAATTCTTCACGAAGGCGTGCCTCCCACCCAACATCAGGTCCTGGAAGACATCGGTCTAGGCGCATTGTTTCTTCTGGCACTCGAATACTTTTTGTGCGAATTTGATTGAGCACTACCAATTCTTCTTCGGTGAGGCGAATAGCCTCTGTAAGTGTTGTGCTCGGATTTCCAGGGTTTATCTCATCTTCAAGTTTTAATCCTGAATCAAGATTGCCTGTGTACCATGTTGATGTGGTATTTCCAAGGAAAACATTTCCACCAGAGCTACTATTTTGAGCGGTCTGTCTTCTTGTCGTGTTTTTACTAACAAGCGAAGAAAGTCCCTTATCTAAAAGATTTGCGGTGAGATCAACAAGCATATCCACAATGGTTCCTCCGCTTGATTTTGCATTAAGCTTATCTTCAATAGGGATAAGTAGTGCTTTATCGAGCTGAGACTTAATAAGATTTCCAGGTGTTTGTGTCTCATATCGTGCACAGTCATCAGCTTTTACGTCTCCATTTAAGCCGAGCGCCCCAGCACCAAGCGTAGAGTTTCCTATTCCAAGGCCTGCAGTTATATCAGTTACTTCTGTTGATTTTTTGTCATAACATTTACGAGCTTCCCATTGTGTCCTTACAGTTTCACTTAGTTCTTTATCTCTTGGAGTACATGTTCCTGCACATTTCCATAGTTCTGCTTGTGAATTTGGATTTTCTACACAAAAAACTTGTTTACCTGAAAGTGTTGTATGTGGATACGTTCGCGTATTTCCTGAAACCTCAAGTGTGTCTCCACGAGCATTCTTTGGTTTTTTTTCCGTACAAACCCGGAGAGAAAGAAATCCATTATTTTGCATAAGCTCTTCTTTTTGCCCTTCAATAGAATCTTCAATCCTATCAGACACCTCTTTTGAAGTTTCAATAAATGCTCCCAAGTAATTGTTTTGTGGATTTTGTGTGTATGCGTCCCAACCTTTCCATCCACCTACAGAAAAATCATCTCGGAAATCTTGTGCAGCTGATCCTAATGTTTGATTTAAATTATATTTTGTTCCTGCACCTGGTGTACTTCCCGCATAACCCTTAATAAGTGCTTTTGCTGTTGTTCTTGCGTAGGGACATGTTACTCCAGCACATTTTTCTTTTAGTACTTCATCCACAGTATTTGCAAGTTGTTGATCAGCAATACTTCGGAAAAATGACCCTTGGTCTTGAACATAAAAGGGATTTCCTTGGAATCCAGTTGTTCCCCAATTCACTATACGCTGTGTTGTTTTTAGAAGTACTTTTGCTGCAACGCGCTTGAGTGCCATCACCAAAACAGAATTTGATTTATCCCATGTATCAACTACCGCAGAAATATTTGAAGATGCTGTCGTTAACCAATTAACCGCATTATTCAATGCATCAACAACAGGGAGACCAGTTGCAGCTGTTCTTTGTGGTGTTACACCGACAAGAGTAACGATAGTTAATATTACTGCAAGGGCTTTTGAGAGTCGTTTCATATCTTATTGTAAATTATACAGTGATTGTAGTCTCTGTAAAAGATTCTTTGATGATACATTAAAATAGTCGAGCGTCATTTCAAGTGACGCATACTTTTGAAGCATCAAAATAGGGTCAGTCTCAAAGAGTTGATACGCAGAAAAAGTACTTTCAACTGCATATGAGGCGTTCGTGAACTCAAGGTGCTCGTATGCAATATCTTTTGGCACTTTTACAGATAAAAGGTTTTTTACAAGCGATGCATACTTTTTTTCAGCTTCACTATATCTTAATTGTAGAAGTTCAAATTGATCGGGATCTATCTGAATAAGAAGTCGTACATCTTCAGGTGTAACTTGCGTAGTTCCTAAAACTTCATTTAAATTTTGAATATATGTTTCAAGATTTGTTTTGTTTGAAGAAACGAGAGATATATCTTTTTCAGTATATTTCTTTTCAATTACAGCATTTTCTCCATATGCAACAATTTGTTCTATTATTGCTTGCTGGTTTTCCTCATTTAACTGTCCTGCACCTTGTAGGGCTGAAACAAGCTGAACAATTTGTTCCGCAAATTGATCCGTCCGTGTTTCTGCACTACTCGTTGCTTCAATTTCTCCAAACGTACTTGGTGTCTTTAATTTTTTTTGAATTGTTTCAAGTTCTTCTCCATCTGAAATACCGTCTCCATCACTGTCTTTATTTGTTGAATCAAGCCCCCAAAGTGTTTCTTGCCAATCAGCCAGACCATCTCTATCTTCATCATTTTCAACAATATCTTTCACAACAATAGGTTGTGCAGTAGTTGCGTTTTTATTGAAAATAGATTTTTTGCTAATTAAAAAACTTATTCCGCCAATTACTATAAGAATTAAAAGAATAGCCCCGATTCTTTTCTGAAATTCCTTACTCGGAAGAAAGTCTTTAGCAGTTTTTTGCATACATAGATTGTACTATGTTTTATCTCTTCAAAAAACTATTTTGCTACAGACAGCCATTCTTCCAAAAGTATATCTTCTGGTCGTTTCCGTAAATCTACACCTATTTTACTAAAAGCTTCCCGTGCTTTTTTCTCGTTTTTAAATATGTGTCCAAGCTGTTTTCGGCTTGTATTAAAAGCCTTTTTTGCGAGTTCGAAAAATTTTTGCTCTTGTTTTTTATTCACAAACTTCTTTCTTGATATGTTTTCTATAGCAATAACAGCTGAATCAACTTTTGGTGCTGGTGAGAACGCCCCTCGCTTCACGGTGCTTATATACAAAGGTGTACCGAAAGCTTTCACAGAAAGAGACAAAAGACTCTCTTTCCTATCTTTTGTTGTTATTCGTTCTCCTACTTCTTTTTGCACAAGAAACACTACCGTATTTGGTTGAAGTTTATTTTCTAAGAAAAATCGAAATAAGAGTCCAGAAATATAGTAAGGAATGTTTGCTATTACTTTGTACCCTTCATTTTTCAAACCTAGAGATGAAAGCTTGATATCGCGGATGTCTCCTTCCACCAATACTAATTTTTTTGCCTTTATTTCTTTTTTAAATTTCTCTTTCAAAATTGGTAGCAGTTCCCGGTCTTTTTCAATAGCAAAAACAGTCGCTCCTTTTTTTAAAAGATAAGCAGTCAACACTCCTTCACCAGGACCAACCTCAAGAACAATGTCTTTTGTAGTAACCTTTCCAGCCAAAACCATTTTTTCGCAGACACGAGTGTCTTTTAGAAAATTTTGTCCAAACTTTTTTTTCTTAATAAATCTTTCCATACGTACGCGAGTAGCTTATTCAAGATATATGGTTTTTATACCATGTTCCGGCATTCTATGTTCTAGAAGCTCGTTTGGAATGTCATACAAAAATTCAGAAGGAACAGTAAGTTCTCTTTTTCCAAAAATCGTGCGAACAGTTGCATGACTTAGATACAGCCTTTTTCTTGCTCTTGTGATCGCAACATACATAAGCCTTCGTTCTTCTTCCTGATCTTCTTTTGCATCTTTACCATCAAAAATATGTGGAAAGAGTCCATGTTCAAGTCCAACAATAAAGACTGTATCAAACTCAAGACCTTTTGCGGCATGAATGGTCATAAGACGAATTCCTTCTTTAGGTTTTTCAAGCTCATCTTGATCACTTTCAAGTGCTGAGTGCTCAAGGAGTTGCTCAAGCCCTTTTTCTTTGCCAAATAAGTCATAATCAGTTGCAAGAGACACTAATTCTTCTATGTTTTCAAGTCTTTCAAATTCACCTTCATTTTTATAGTATTCTCCCAATTTACTTTCCTCAATAATAAACCGAATAAGCTCTGAAGGAAGTGCATTTTGTGCAAAGTCTCTAATTTTCTTAAGCAAAACGAAGAAATTATCAACAGCAAGCTTTGTTTTCCCGGGAAGCGATTCCCTTTCCCCAGCAAAAACTTTCAGAACAGTTGTTTTGCCAATCCCACGAGTTGGCATATTTATGACGCGTTTTATATCTGACAGTCGCTCGTTAAAAAGTGCCGCATGAATGTATGCAATAACATCTTTAACCTCCTTTCTTTGAAAAAACTTTGTACCGACAAGTTGATACGGAATATTTCTTCTAAGGCATTCTTCTTCAAACACTCGTGATTGAAAATTTGCTCTATACAAAATAGCGCAATCATCAGGTTTCATACCCTGATCCCAGAGTGCTATATACTCATCGATAACATTTCTCGCCTCCTCTTTTTCGTCATAGCTTTCAATCTTTATTATTTTTTCTCCAGTACCAATATTAGTAAATAAATTTTTTGGGATACGCATTTCGTTTTTTGCGATTACCGTGTTTGCTGCTTCGAGAATAGTTTTAGTTGAACGATAGTTTTCTTCTAGGAAAACAATTTTTGCACCTGGAAAGTCATGTTCAAATCGCAAAATATTTTTTAGTGTTGCTCCTCGCCAACTGTAAATATTTTGATCTGCATCACCAACAGCGCAGATGTTATGTTTCTCAGAAAGTAAGAGTCGTATAAGTTCATATTGCACTTCATTTGTATCTTGGTATTCGTCCACCAAAATATATTTAAATTGTTCCTGATACCGAAGCTTAGTCTCAGGATATCTTTTCAAGAGTGCAATTGGCACTAAAATAAGATCGTCAAAATCAAACCCCTTCTCTTTTAGAAGTGTTTCCTCATATTTCTCCCAAATGGAAACAAGAAATTCATCATAACTGGTTTCAAGTTGCTCTCTAAAAAGTGTTAGCGTGATTCCTTTATTTTTTAGTTTACTGATTTTATTTTTGATACTCTTTGGGTCATTTTCTTTTGTATCAAGACCCATCTGTTGGAGTGTTTCTTTTATTACTTTTACTGAATCATCCTCATCAAAAATTTTAAATCGCGTACTTCTTCCATGTAAAGACCCCATTTCTCTCAGAAGTAAAACACCAAGACTATGAAATGTTACAAGAAGTGGTGTTTCAAGTTTGCCGAGAGTTCGGACACCATTTTTTACCCGTTCTCTCATTTCACTTGCCGCTTTGTTTGTAAAAGTGACTGCAAGAATCTGTTTTGGAGAAACATTTTCGTGAATAAGATGGATAATACGAGTTGTTAGTGTCTTTGTCTTTCCTGCGCCGGCTCCTGCAATGATAAGAAGCGGTCCCTCTGCGTAGAGAACCGCTTCTTTTTGCTGATTGTTTAGTCCTTCTAGATACTGCACGGACTTACTATATCATGCCTTTATCTCCTTCTCCCTATGCCGAAAATATCGAAAAGAATATTGAATGGATTAGGTACTCCCGGGTGATAAATTCTAGGTGGTGCCGGAATATATTCTTTTTGATTAGCACGATTTTCAAATCGAGCACGTTTTTGAATTGGATCTTCCTCATCAAATGTAGTACCTTCACTGCCTGTGTTTCCTCCTGGTTGTTCTTTAAGTACCACAGTTTCTTCACCAGTTGTAGTTGGTTTTTTCAATGAAATTGTCTCTTCGCCAGTCCCTTGTACTGTTTTGCCAGCCTCTTCATTATTGAAGTAGTCGTCAGGTTTTTTTGCAGGTATAACTTCTTCGTCACGAAGTATTCTACTTCCTCCCCTTCCATCTACAACCCCATCTCTGTTTTTATCCATATCATGAAGAAATTCGTATTTTTCTCTATCTGTTTCAAAAGGTGTCTCGCTTGTATGCATTTCAACACTTTTACCATCGAAATATTCATGAACAAACACTTTCCCGTTTCCATCTATTTCAAGTTGGTATGCTGCACGGTTAATACCTAATGCATTTGGTCCAACCTGATTGTGAATATCTTTAAAATACCCCTGATCCATTGCAATTAAGTGTGCTTGTCTTCCAGCAAACTTATGTAATGCTTGTGTATCATTCATATCTCCAGTGTACCCAAGCGCCTTTGCAAGTTCAGGTCGATGATCAATTTGTTTTATAAAGAGACTCTCAGGACTATCTCCTTTGTGTACAATCGCCCATTCATTTATCGGTTCTCCTTTGATGTCATCTGGTTTATCAAACCAGTTGCTCCCATCACCACTTCCTTCAGGTGTTTCACCTGTTCCAATTGCTTCTCCACTATGATCAAACCATCCT
>CAZDDY010000019.1:8454-9417 GCA_964504455.1 uncultured Candidatus Saccharibacteria bacterium
CTATGAGTTTACCAGTTTGTTGACCAGCAAAAGCAACTGTTGCACCCTTTACTGCACCAGCGAGTACACGTTCAGTAAGATACACGGCTCTTTTCTTGCTTATTTTCTGATCTTTCATCGCTTCAAACTCCATCACTCTTCCTGCAACATTTCCAATGTATACCTTCTGTTCTTCTGAAGGATTGTATACACTCACCAATCCACGTGCTTGTGTTAGCGCCTGAACAAATTTTGATCTATTTTGTAATCTTGTTATATCGTTTCCGTGATTTACTCGGGCTTCATCCATCTTCATTTCACTATATTCAATGCGACTTTCAAGCATTCGAGTAAGTTCTTGGATTTTTTTAGGATCTTTATTTTCCGCTTGTGATTCTTTTTCGATACGTTCAATTAAGCTATTTATTTTTGAGGTTAAACTTCCTATATCTTGAATAGTCGTATCTTTTGTTGAACCTTTTATCCAACTTTTTGCTTCAGTCAGGTCTGTGAGTTGTCCTCGGCGAGACATTTTGTCTTGTTTGTAGAGTTTTTCTTTCCCTTTGAGCCATCCTCTGAAGCCACCAAGGACTCCGCCTGAAATAGGTGCCGTAACTCCTAGATTTCTAAGTCCTGCCCCTAAGAAAAAGAGTCCTCCGTAGAACAAATCTCTTCGAGATACCAAATCTTTCCATGAAGTTTTCTTAATATCATCAACTGCTTTACCAATTGTTGGATTTGCGAGGTCAAATCTGACCAAGTCTGCCTGTGCACGACTTCGATTCATTTCGGATATTGCACGATTTTCTCCGTAGAGTCCAGATTTTATATTTAAAAGAACTCTTTCAGCATCTTCTGCAGCAAATTTTGCTTGTGTAAATTTAATACGCTGTTTTTCTGTTGCGGATTTACTTCCCCACTCTTCAGGAATCTGCATAAGTTCGGTAGTTGCAACATTATAGTTATTGAATGCATTCAATTGCT
>CAZDDY010000020.1:0-4840 GCA_964504455.1 uncultured Candidatus Saccharibacteria bacterium
GGGTGAAGTCGTAGAGGAAGTGAGAACTACTTTAACGAACGGAAAAGTAGAGTACTGGCAGCGAGCCAGCCAAGGCTATCCGTAATAGCGTGTACTAAAATATTCGATTGTATAAGGCCAATAATGATAAAAACTACTCCATGAGTTAGAAATGCCCAAGCACTAAAAATTATTAAAGTTCTATTTTCGTTTATTTTTGTTGAAGCTTTCCATAAGAAAATTCCCCAAATAAAGAATAATGTAGTAAACATTAATTCAAAATCCCATTGGTATGGTTGCCTAATTAAAAAATCACCCAGAAATGTACCTGGGGCTAAAAAACTTGAAGACTGAAGAAGTGCAAAAATAAATACGATTACAAACCACCAAAGGTATAGCGAGACAAGTCGAATTAAAATCTTACTCATAAGTATAGTTTACTAAATTCTTAAATTTCTTGCTGGGTGCCTATCGGGAATTTTGATCCTTACAGGATCAGTACACCTTTTCGATGAACTCGAAACAAGTTTCTCATTCATAACGAAAAGCTTTTCAAATCCCGAACAGAAGACAAGTGGTTGTCTTCTTTATGGCCCAAAGACGCAAAATGACCCACAAACTATGTGAGTCATTTTGATCTTGGGTGAAGTTGTAAAGGAAGTGAGAACTGAGGTTGGAAATTTAAAGTTGAGTTAAATTTGTTTATTTAAGCCTTCTTGGAAGAGTTTTTGGGCTTTCTCAATACCTTCCTTGATATTATTGTATTGCTGTTTAAAGGCATCAAATTCTACAGTTGTAAGAATAATTACTTTTCCTGATTCAGATTTGTACTCATACTTACCAGTCTCCTGATTAAGAGAACCTGCCATAATCCTGGCTAGTGCATCTCTTTTCTCTCTGAAACCGCCTGCGTACTCGGCAAGTGAGTCAATTCGTAAACCTCCATAATTTATGGTTCTATCATTTTTAAGATTTTGGTATATAGGATTATTTTTTAGTGCTAAATAAAATTTAAGTACATCTTGAGTATTGGCAAAATTTGTAACAAATCGAGTTTCTCTATCCCCTTTTGCTAAGTTACTACTTTTCTCTATATCAATGTGTTTAAAACCTATAGCAATCTTATTGTCTGAGGCAGTTTGGATAATTAAATTTTTCAGTTCTTCCATTTGCGACAAGGGAATGTCAAAATAGATTCTCTCCTTACCCCATTCAAAATTACCGCTTTCTTTCATTTCTTTAGCAATTTTATTTCTATATTCATACCAAAAATGTCCGTGATCGGTTTCGCCATTCTTTACACTAAAACTTGAAAACTCATCTTTGGCTCCTTCTTTAGAATATGTAGGATTTTTATTAGAAAGGTGATTTCTTATTTCTTCTATTTTTTCTAAATCCTCGTCATGTTTATTTTCTTTTTTCCTCTTTTTTTCTTCAGCTTTAAGATGTTCTATACCGCGTGTTTTCCATGCTTTCATCAAGTGATTTTTTTCCTCATCAATATAAGTAGGAGGTGTCCAAACCTCTTCTAAGATCTCGGAAGGTAGTCCGCTATATTGAGAAGGAATAATAGGCAAAGACGATAAACTGTCCTGCTGGTTAGTAGTTGATGTGTTTTTTGGAACTTCTTTTATTTCTGGATTAGATGAATTTAATTTTTCTAACATATCTAAAATCTCTTCTGGGTCTGACTTACTTTACGTTGTTCTTCCTGTTTTGCTTTCTGTAGTTCGTGAGTATAGTATTCGTACTCTTTTTTTGCATTATTAACTTTTTGTTCGAGTGTTGAAATCTCTCTTTTTTTATAATCTAAATCTCGAGTCGCACTTTCAAACTCTCTCTTATAATAATCAACCTCTCTTTTTAGTTGATATTGATCCGCCATATATGCTTATTATATCACATCTAAAAAGTAGAAAATTGAAAAAGTCTTCAAATCCCGAACAGAAGACAAGTGGTTGTCTTCTTTATGGCCCAAAGACGCAAAATGACCCACAAACTATGTGAGTCATTTTGATCTTGGGTGCCTATCGGGATTTGAACCCGAACTGAGAGTTCCACAAACTCTAGTGCTAACCATTACACTATAGGCACCATGTTAAAAAGCCCTTGCAGGCTTTTTAAATATATACCACATTTACTTTCCGTCCGGAAGCGGAGCTTTTTTATATTTCTTCCACAATCGATATTCATACAATTGGCTTCCCGATACAGCAACAAAGAGAAGAATAAGGTATACAAGAAAAACTTCAGAAAACGGAATTCGCACTCCACGAAGTGATCCAATAATAAAAACAAAATACCAGGACGACACTGAAATACCTCCCAAAAGAAAAGCAATCTTTCGTGCAAGTCGTTCGCGAACTGGCCGTTCACCTGCAAAATGAATATTGATAAGGCGAGGTTGTAAATAGAAGTTAAGCATAAGACCATTTATTATAATTACCCCGAGAGCGATTGTTTTCGTTAGAAATTTTCCATTTGCAAGAAGTACATCTTGTTTTGGTATAAACAAAGCGACACCAGAAACAACTAGCACGATAAGTGCAAGCCAGATAACTTTTGAAAGTGTCGCCATAATATCGGCTTCTTTTTTCGAAATACGAAAATCTTTCAAGAATCTAAAAAATAATACATCGGTTACTGTTGCAGCTCCCAGCCCAACAACCACTCCAAACATATGGAGAATAGTCCATAATCGTATCTCGTCTGTAATAAATTCAATAAGTGGCATAGGTGATATATAAAAATTAGTTTATTGTATCAATCAATACGGCAAGCGCTACGTCTTTTTCTGTCACACCACCTTCATCGTGTGTGGAAAGCGTAAGCGTCACTTTGTTGTATTCAATCAGAATCGTTGGGTGATGATTTTGTGCTTCAGCTTTTTCAGAAACTTTCTGCACAAAAGAAATCGCCTCCGTAAAATTCGAAAATAGAAACACTCGTTTCAAAACGAGAGAGTAAGAATCATACTCCCACTCTGGGATACGAGACTTTTCTGAAAGCAATTCTTGATTTGAAAGTATCATTTTATTTCTCTTCTTGTATATCCTTAAGTGGCATTGGCAATTCGAGAAGCATTCCTTCAACATTGTGTGGGTGAAGAGATTCTTCAATTACTGAAAATGCCTCATTAATATCTTTCGTATCCCATCCTTCTTGTGTGCGTAAAAGTTCAATAATAAGTTCTCGTGGAAGTTCTTTTCCAAGTTCTTGGCGAATATAGGTTATAAGTTCTTTGTTAATCATTATTCCTGATAGTTAATTGTAGGTGTATCAATTTGTAATATCGGATCATAACAACCGACAAGTTCATTTGCGACACGCCGTGTTGCTTGATACCATGCCCCAGTTGGCTCAATTAAACCCCACACAGAGAGCGTTGATTTTGAATAATCTTTTTGGAATTTTTTGACAAGGGCTTCTGTTGTAGCATCATATTTTCCCGTCACTTTAACCTGATTATTTTTATATAACGTATTGAGGAATTTTTGAATACGAATAACATCTCCTCCGTTGTCTCCAGGTTGCTGATAGCGAGTAAAGTACGGACATGGATACAGTGGTTCCTTGCACATCAAAGAATTAGTATTGAGTCTTAACGTCTGTGTGACGCGAACGATTGGTACGTTTATTTCTGAACGATCGAGGATGAATGTTTGTGTAGTTGTTCCAGATGGACGTTTAAAGATTCCGCTGATTCGATTTACGATTCTATCAATTAAGTTTTTATTCTCCTCAGCAACTTCTTGTACTGGTGGTCTTGTTCCTGGTGGAAGCTGACTTATATTTGGCGGATTGTAGACAAGTGGCGGATTCACAATACCACCGCCTCCCCCTCCACCGCCTCCACCTGAACGTGCAGAAATAGGGACCCAATCAGTTTTTACACATGCATTTGCGTCCGCGCAATTAAATTTTATCCAGCCACCATAAGCCCCTGACGCCCATGCCCATCCAGAAAACTCACCTGCTGTTGTTATGGTGACACCACCATTTGCAGGATTAAAATTTATCCAGCCACTTGTACTACTCCACGCATAGCCATTTAAAACACCCGTACTCGGTACGACATTTACACCTGATGTTGCTGGATTAAAATTTATCCAGCCCAACTCTTCTCCCCACGCATAGCCATCAATCCCTGAACCGTCAGAAATACTAATAGGCGAAGGTGCGTTTGTTGGACGAAAATTTATAAGCCCCGGAGCTGGTGTTGTACAAGTAGTATCGTGACACACTTTTGCTTTGTAAAAAGTTGTATTAATAGTGCCTGTTGAACCAGCTGCCGACACAAAAGAAGCAGTTTGTAGAAAAACGAATGTGACTGCGAAAAAGAGTATTGTGTATTTCAATCGCATATTTTTGTGCACGGGAGAAGATTTGAACTTCCATACCCTTGCGGGCGCTACCACCTCAAGGTAGTGCGTCTACCAATTTCGCCACCCGTGCAAGACGCTTCAATGTATAAAATCCGCGCGTGACCCCAGTATGCCATAAAATATAAGGGTTTTCAAACAAAATCCCGGGATACTCCCGGGATTTTTTTACTCTTCGCTTGCCACCTCTTCTTGTACTTCTTCTGACTTTGCTGACTTCATCTTTCGGCGAATTTCTCTTACAGCTTTTTCTCGTACATAGTAGAGCTTGCTTCTTCGTGCACGTGAGCGTCTTATGACTTCAATTTTGTCTACCAACGGAGAATAGAGAGGGAAAATACGCTCAACGCCGACACTATTTGAAACTTTTCGTACAGTAAAAGTAGCACCTGCTGATGCGCCATGCTTCCGGGCTAAAACCATGCCTTCAAAAGCCTGGAGGCGGTATTTTCCTTTATCTTCAATTTTTGACCAGACCT
>CAZDDY010000020.1:4940-7318 GCA_964504455.1 uncultured Candidatus Saccharibacteria bacterium
CCTTCAAAAGCCTGGAGGCGGTATTTTCCTTTATCTTCAATTTTTGACCAGACCTTAACTATGTCACCTGCAGAAAATGTTAGTTTTTTGCGTGCTTCCATATCAACTGGACTTGATTTCGTTGCCATATGGGGCATATAGTACCATAGAGTTTTTATATTGCAAAGATTTTTCGAGCTTTGAGAAAATCCTCAGGGAATGGAGCTTCTACAAAAATATCTTTGTTATCTAGATCTAAAAAAGTCACGGAGCGGGCATGAAGTGCTAAGCGCTCAAAGCCTAAGGCCTTTTCTTTATGCTTTGCATATAAAGAATCTGAAACTATGGGGTGATGAAGCGATGTCATGTGTACTCGTATTTGGTGTGTTCTCCCTGTTTTTGGTCGGCATACAACATAACTATATGTACCTTTATCTGTACTCTCTCTAATAACATCTTCTGGAAGCCCTACACGTGCGTGAACTTCATATTCTGTCACTGCGTCTCGAAGTTCTCCGCGTGCGAATCTCCCAGTTGCCCATTTTCGAATACTTCCAGTACTTCTTCCAATAGGTTCAGTTATTATCCCCGAGTCTTTTCCAATAGAACCGTACACACACGCATGATATTCTTTTTTTACTTCTTGATTTTGAAATTGTTTTTTAAGATGCATGAACATTTCTTGAGTCTTTGCAACCACCAAACATCCAGTTGTTTCTTTGTCGATGCGATGTACAATACCAGGACGTAAAATTTCTTTCTCTCCAACAACAAATGGTTCCCCAACATTTTTTATATTTGGGTATTTTTCAAGAAGCCATTCTGTAACGGTAGGCTGTGATGACTTGCCATCCGGGTGCACTGAAAGACCCGCTGGTTTATTTACTACGAGAAATGAATCTGTCTCAAGAAGGATTTCCACTTTGTGCGCGATAAGGGACTCGAACCCCTGACCTTTCCGGTGTAAACGGATTGCTCTACCAACTGAGCTAATCGCGCATGTGGGCTCATAATACTTAAAAAAAAGCGTTTCTGCAATATATAAAAAGAAAAGGCCAAATTTCTTTGGCCTTGTATATACTTTTTTTGATTAATATTCTAACGTTTCTCCTTTATACACAATGGTCAACTTCTTCCCATTGTATTTTTTCACTTCACCGATAATTTTTGCCTTTACTTTAAACTTCAGCGCCGAGTTTATGACCTGGACTGCTGTCCCTTGGTCCTTGCAATATATTTCCATTCTATGACCAAGGTTAAAAGTTTCGGGCATTTCTTTTATGGGTATTTTTCCCGCTTCATGTATTTTTTCAAATATAGTGGGCACAGGAAACAAAGAATCCTTCACAATGTGCACATTGGAAACTTTACTCAGGCATTTTGTCTGCCCGCCACCAGAACAATGAATGATGCCGGATATATCGCCTCTCTCTACAATGCTTAGAAAATCCAGCACAATCGGTGCATAGGTTCTTGTGGGAGAAAGCAATAATTTGCCCATGGTCATTCCTGTTTCTTGATCAACGTCATCAAGGCGGTACTTGCCTGTAAATACTTTTTCGATTGCCAGATTTTTGTGATCGTAGAGTTCAGGCATTTTATGAGCAAGATACTTTGCAAACAAATCATGCCTGCCTGCAGTTAATCCATTGCTTCCCATGCCACTGTTATACTCTTCTTCATAAACTGCAGGTTGCCCAAAAGAAGAAAGTCCCACGATAACATCACCTGGGGCAATGTTACTGCAGTCAATAATATCTTCCCTTTTCATCCGAGTAACTATGGAACTGTCTATGATCAATGTTTGTACCACATCTCCAACGTCAGCTGTTTCGCCTCCACCATGGTAAATAGGGACACCATGACTCCGCAATGTTTCCAAATATTTTTCGGTCCCTAAAATTATTTGCTTGAGTGGCTCAGCAGGTATGTTGAACTTATTTCTGTTGATCGTCTGGTCGATAATGAAAGGGCCAGTGGCACCAACACAAATGACATCGTCAAGATTCATAACCACAGCATCTACCGGAATATTTTTCATAACAGAAAGATCGCCGGTTTCTTTCCAGTATGCATAGGCAAAACTGGATTTTGTACCAGTGCCATCTGCGTGCATCACCGTGCAATAATTCGGATCACCTGAAAGATAGTCAGGAAGAATTTTGCAAAATGCACCAGGGTATAATCCCTGGTTGAGATTCTCAATAGCTTTGTGTACGTCTTCTTTGCGTGAAGAAACACCAAGACTACTGTAGTGATTTTCGTTCATATATGATTTTTTAATTGTTAGAGGTATATCGAGCTCACTTTAGCACAACACAACGATATTAGTGAAGTAGTTCAATTCTTCTTTTGACAAAAATAAAAACCCGATACAAGATCGGATTTTTATTTTTGTG
>CAZDDY010000020.1:7418-9259 GCA_964504455.1 uncultured Candidatus Saccharibacteria bacterium
GTGCCCCCGCGAGGAATCGAACCTCGAATAGCGGCTTAGAAGTCCGCAGTTATATCCATTTAACTACAGGGGCAAGTACAGCACTATAGTATATGAAACTCTAAAAAAAGAAAATCCCGCTTGTTTGTGCGAGATTTTCTTTTTTGTTATTTATTAGTGTTCTATAACATCTATTGGGCCACCACCTCCACCTGATCCACCAGCTTCGCGATCATCTTGTGGTGAAAGACATTCTGGGTCATCTGGGAAGTCAATTTTTCCATCACCATCATTATCAGCACTGTCAGAACATTCTGGAACATTCGTACATTGTGGATCATTTGCTGGAAGCTGAGTTACAACTTCTACTCCTGAAGTACACAGTGCTCCTGAACCTTGTGTTGTACAGGTGAGCTGATATGATCCTGCCCCAACTTCTTGCGTTCCTGATGTCGGTTTGTTCGTAGCATTTGTTCCAGTAAACCAACCTGCATTACACTCTGTTGCATTTGATGATGTCCATGTAAGTACTGGGATTCGTGCGTTTGGTCCAGAGGCACAGAATGATCCACCGCCAGAGAGATTCACGACACAATCTGGAGAATTATATACCTGTGCCGTTGCAGAATCACTTCCACCAGTTGAGCGCGTACAATTAATGGTAAAGATACTTGGGTTTTCGGTATTTAAGTTATATGTAACATTTTCTCTATATTCAAATGTTGGTGGTAATACAGTCGGCACATTGAGTGTTTGTCCATTCCAGTTATTTCCACCTGTTGCTGAAGAGCCAGTACATGATGTGTAAGTGACATCACTATTTGTGACATACCATGAGAGTACTGCGCTACCAGACATTGATGCTGAGTAAAGATCAGTTGGCATTCCAGGAAGTGCTCCTGCAGTTGGAACACTTGCACTTGCAACAAGACGAAGGGTGCTCTGACTACTTGAAGCAACAGTTACATCAACCATCTGCGTCCAGCCAACAACAGTACTTCCCCATGCATATCCTGTCACTTGAGAACCAGATTGTGTTGGACCATATGCAAATGCGGAAGTTTGCACTCCAGCAACTGACGGATTGTGATCATTTGTTGAAGAAAGTGAAACCCAGCCATCCCAGCCATCTGGTCGTGGACCTGCCCCACACGCACCATCGTCTGATCCAGCACAAAATCGTGCCCATCCTCGAAGCGTATTTGTAATCATTTTTGATCCGCATTGACCTTCACTTCCTGACGGACATCCTGAATCAAATTTTATCCAGCCAATATTATCGCTCCATCCATAACCCTCCCAGTCACCATCTGTATCTTGGTTGATTCCATATGCGGATGTTCCACAACTTGTTGTGTTATCACAAGTTAGAGAAACCCATCCTACGTTATCAGACCACATCCATCCAGTGATATTTGCATTCTGTGCTGAGACTTGTTGTGGCGTAGGACCAAACTGTGC
Source organism: uncultured Candidatus Saccharibacteria bacterium (assembly GCA_964504455.1). Taxonomy (GTDB): domain Bacteria; phylum Patescibacteriota; class Minisyncoccia; order Phycocordibacterales; family UBA9973; genus CAZDDY01. The sequence goes on from CAZDDY010000020.1 coordinate 8,859, forward strand.
GACCAAGATAGAGAGCACAATAGTAAGTGCTGAGAAAAGTACGAACTTAATGAATTTATTGACTATCATAATTTTTATCTTTGTGGTGCCTGTGGCAAATTATTAAAATCTTTTTCTGATGGGGCTTTAAACGATCCTCCGCCACCAGTTTCTACTTCTTTTGTTTGAGTACGCAACTCTATCTGGCTTTTTGTATCTTGTTCTTGAGAATCTTTTCGAGAGTGTGTAAACCAATACCCTATTCCAATTATCGCAAATATAGAAACAATGACAACTAACAAACTGAGTAAATGTTTACGACTCTCTTGTATGTGATCTGTATCTTCATTTATTCTATATTCTCCACTCATGATACCTACTACTTTACCGATACTCTTTTATAAGTTTACTTTTCTCATCAG
>CAZDDY010000021.1:0-9227 GCA_964504455.1 uncultured Candidatus Saccharibacteria bacterium
GGTGCAGACCTAGAAGCAGAAGAGGTAACAGAGAAAATTCTAGATGCATTACTTGTTATAAAGAAAGAAAAAAAGCTCAAGGTGTATATTCCCAACGTTGAGACTATTCAAGATGTTGTTGAAAACGAACTTATAGCTTCAGGATATATTCAAACCGCAAAGGCATATATTGTATATAGAAAAGAAAGAACACTCATCAGAGAAAAAGTTGGATTTGTCCCAGAGAAAATTAAGGAACTCGTGTCTGAGAGTAAAAAATATTTTAGAAACTCATTAGCTGAGTTTGTATATTATCGCTCATATGCAAAATGGATAGATGAAGAAGGTAGGCGAGAAACCTGGATTGAGACAGTAGGGAGATACATTTCTTTTATGAAAGATTCTTTAGGTTCTAAGCTCTCAGAGGCTGAGTATGCAGAGATAGAAGAGGCTATTCGCAGGCAAGATGTTATGCCATCAATGAGGTTGCTCCAGTTTGCAGGTAAGGCTGCACGAAAAACGAATGTCTGTGCCTATAATTGCTCATTTATCGCACCCCGCTGTTTTCAGGATTTTGCAGAAATAATGTATATCTCGATGTGCGGAACAGGTGTTGGGTGGTCAGTTGAGAGTGAGAATATTCAAGCACTACCACAGATACAGAAGCAGTCAGGTAAAATTCTACCAACGTACGTTATTCCTGATAGCAAAGAGGGCTGGGCTGATGCATTTTCTTTTGGTATGAAAACTTGGTTTGAAGGGGCTGATGTCTCGTTTGATTACTCGCATATACGTCCTGCAGGCGCACGCCTAAAGATTATGGGTGGTAAGAGTTCAGGACCAGGCCCCATTAAACTTTTGCTTGAATTTACTCGAGAAAGAATATTACGTCGCCAAGGTAGACATCTTTCTAATCTTGATGCTCACGATATTATCTGCAAGATCGGTGAATGTGTTGTTGCAGGAGGTGTACGACGAAGCGCAATGATTTCCTTGTCCGATTTAGATGATGAAGCAATTCGTGATGCAAAGAAAGGCCAATTTTATATTACCGAAGGACAACGAATGCTTGCAAACAATTCCGCAGTCTATACATCAAAGCCATCAAACAATGAATTTCTTGATGAGTGGATTGCCCTTATGAAAAGTGGCAGTGGCGAAAGAGGAATATTTAATAGAGGTGGTTTGGTCAAAACACTTCCAAAAAGAAGACTCTCTCAATGGAAAGATGCCAAGTATCCATCATGGGGGACTAATCCGTGCGGAGAAATAATTTTGCAATCAAAGCAATTCTGCAATCTATCAGAAGTAATTGCACGAAAAGAAGACACTGAAGAGACGCTCATGAGAAAAATAAAAATAGCGACAATTTTAGGTACGTATCAATCAACACTCACATATTTTCCATACCTTTCAAGAGAATGGAAGAAAAATTGTGAGAAAGAAAGATTGCTCGGAGTCTCCGTGACTGGTCAGTGGGACTCAGAAGTTGCTCGACAACCAAAAGTTCTTGAGAAATTAAAATCAGTGGCAGTTGAAACAAATAAAAAATATGCAAAACGTTTCAACATAACCCAATCTACCTGTGTTACTTGTGTGAAGCCATCCGGAACAGTCTCGCAGACAGTTGATTGCGCCTCAGGTATGCATCCACGTCATGCGCCATACTATATTCGCCGTATTCGAATTTCCAGCACGGATTCACTTTTTAAAATGCTTAAAGACCAAGGTGTGCCACATTTTCCAGAAGTAGGACAGACCTATGAAAATGCGACAACCTTTGTATTTGAATTTCCAGTGAAATCACCAGAAGGGGCTATTTGTCGTGATGATATTGGTGCAATAGACCAGCTAGAGCATTGGAAGGTGGTAAAGGAGCATTATACGGAGCACAATCCATCAGTGACCATCTCTGTTGCGGAAGATGAGTGGATAGATGTGGCACATTGGGTCTATAAGAATTGGGATCTTGTCGGAGGGCTTTCTTTCTTACCAAAAAGCAATCACGTCTACCAACTTGCGCCCTATGAGGCAATATCAAAAGAGAAGTACGAAGAAATGGTAAAAAATCTTGGAGAATTAGATTTTTCTAAGATTGTGACATATGAGCATGAAGACGAAACTGAGGTAAAAAAAGAACTCGCCTGTGTCGGAGGGCTTTGTGAAATATAGAATATGTTATACACAAAAAAAGGAGACAAAGGGACATCAAAATTATTTGATTGCAAAGAAGGGGAGAGAATAGGCAAAGACGCTTTTGTGTTTGAAGTTCTTGGATCCCTAGATGAATTAAATTCTTCATTAGGATTCGCACGAGCACTTTCGCACAAAGAATCTGTATATATTCACATTGAGAATAAAAAGAATTCTTTTGAAAGTATTTTAGAATCATTCCAAAATATTCTTTTCTCTATCCAAGCTGAGATTGGAGGTTCAAATATACATCCAAAAGAGGAGCATGTTGTCTTTCTCGAAAATGTAATTTACGAAATTGAACTTCTCATTCCTCCTGTAAAATCTTTTGTTGTATCGGGGGGCTCACTTATAGGGTCTTATCTTGATGTTGTGAGAACTGTTGCAAGAAGGACTGAACGGCACGTTGTTATATTGCGTAATACTAAGGAGAGAGTCGTATCCGATAACTCTGTTGTCTTTCTGAATCGTCTCTCAAGCGCTCTGTATGCAATGGCGCGATTAGCGAATTATGCATTAGGACACACTGAAACAGGACCAAAATATAGTGTGTAGTTGTTTTTTGAATGTAGTTGTTGCATACTTTAGAAACTATGAAACCAAAGACTGTGAAGAAAATTAAACAGCCTCTTCCACGAGTAGCATATGAGAGGAACGCTGGTATTTATAAAATTCTTGCCAATTCAAAAAGACTTGAAATTTTAAACTTACTTCGAGAACAAGAAATGTCAGTTGAACAGCTTATTCAAACACTAGGCATCAGTAAGGCCAATGTCTCTCAACATCTTGCACTTCTTCGTCATGCAAAGCTTGTGACCGTACACAGAAAAGGACTGAATGGTTTCTACAACATTATTGACCCTCGCATTGTCGAGCCGTGTAGAATCCTACACCAACTCTCAGCAAAATAATTATTTTTTTCAAGCATCTTTACTTACTTTTTGTAAGTCTCATCTTGATTCACCTTCAAAATCTTGAACCACTTCACCGAATTGCATAGTAGTCGGGTCAAGCTTTAGAAACAAATTTTTATTAATGGATGGTTCTGCTGTAAAGGGTTTATCAGGCTGACGAACAAAATAATTAACGACAATAACATTTTCCCTATTCGTACCCATTGCGGTTTCTCCTTCGTCCATGTGAATATTTTGCGGAGATATGCGATCACCAAGAAATAACGCGTGTGAGCCAACATATCCATTCTCGGTATTTAAAGCTGCGACAACATAATAAAATAAACCACTTCCGCCAGTTTCTTGAGTCAAAAGAAAAATAACATCTTCTTTGCTGTCATCATTCAGATCATGCGTAACCTCATTGTCGAAGTAACGAGTAATGATTTTTGTTGCTGACCCTGAGGTGTCTTCAATTTCAGATAGTCCGTTTGTTAACTTAATGGGCTTTCCGTCGATAATATATGTCGCATTTTTATGGTCAAGCGCAAAAAAGTCTTTTTCTCTCTGAGAAAAATAGAAATATCCCCAAAGAGCAACAATGATGACTGTGAAAAAGATAATGTATTTTTTCATATCTATTTTAATTTCGTGCTGGCCATCTCGGTCGCGGAATTGTGTCACCAACTGTTATAAGGACATTTTAGCACGCCTTCTACTCATTCACTGACCCGTCTCGGTCAGTCGATGTTGCTTGACATAATACAAAAATATATGTAAATTATGACCAAACAAAAAAATAACCAATGAAGAAGCTCCTTTCAGTTTGCACCCTGCTCGTAGTACTTGCAGGCTGTGCCAAAAAAGAAAAATCGCCCCAAATTATCGAGGGTAAGGTTGTCGGTGTCTCGATCTTCGTGAACACTGAAAAGAAACAGATCGTAACTTCTGCGACCATCCAGGACAGTACGGGTAAAAATTACGAGGCCCGCATTTCCGCCGTTGCCGCAAAGGAAATGTTTGAGAAGGTCGAGTCCAATTTCCAGATGGTCGAGCCTAATACTTATGTCAGGCTTGAGAAAGGAAACGATGAGTACTTCTCTTACACCATCAAAGAAACGGCCGTGATGGATTATGACCATGGAACGCCGCCCTGCTTTGTTTTCCAAAGCGACAAGAAAATTGCCGGTTACTACAAATAACGAGTATCCTGCACTATTCCCAGAGAGCAGTCGAATCATTTCGATTGATCTCTTTTATTTTGGATATATGAGGTGTCTCGGTCACCCGAACTGCACTCAAAGTTGCTGGTGATCTAGGACTCTCACCAATTCTGGTCTGGTACTTATATTATATAATTATTTTGTTAAAAAATTCTAGATTTTAGTTCGAGACTCAGAAGGGTCAAGTAAGGCTTACTTATAAACTCGCACAAAGATATATTCATGTTCTTCTTCAGATTGATTTTCAATTTCATGAAAAATACCATCGGGAAATACAAATACGTCTCCTGGTACATAATGATATGTACCATCTTCATCTCGCACAGTTCCTTCACCTTTCAGAACAAGCATTACTTCGTTCATTTTTTCATGTGAATGCCATGAAAATTTTGCACCTGCTGGTAAAAATCCATAAGTCATACCTTGGACATTTTTCATTTCGTTATCAGCTAATAACAACTTACGACTACCACTGCCACCGTGAGCATCTTCCCGTATTAGAATTTCATGTGATTTCTTTGTGATTTTCATTTTTTTAATTCTAGGACTCGAACTAGGAATGTGTTGATAAATATAGATATCTTAATATTAGCATTTTGACCCGTTTAGGTCATTTTTATAGTTTTCTAAATGACCCTTACACCACATGATGTGTCGTGGTCGTTAGTACCTAAAACTTGTTTGCTGTGTCTCCTGAACAAAATCCGAACTTTTTTCCAACAAAATCCTGATTCGGAATTCTAAAAAAGGACTCGGCATGGCGAAACAATTTTTCTGGGGTTTTGGATTCGCTTCACATTTCTTTTCGGAATTTGGGGCGGACAGGAAATACAAAATTAAATTTTGTCAGAAATTTTATTTGGATCTTTTTCCCACATCCACTCAATGTCAATTTCTTTTCTCCTCATCGTCTCACCTCTGTCTAAATTCATATAAACAAGTTCAATTTCTCGTTTTAGATTTTCCACATTATCAAACCATGCTGATGAGTTATCGATCTTGGAACTTAATTCATTATAAAGTTTTTCAAGGTTAGAAAAGAAATTGTCTAAATCATCAATACTGGGAATTACAATTTCCTTCGGATCAATTTGAATATTTCTGTGTGCAAATATATTGTCTCTAGCTTTTTTAAGAGCGTCTATTACTTTTTTATTTTCATTAAAAAATTTATTGTAAAGAGTTTTATCGACTTTTTCTAAAGACATTGAATCTGATCTTTTATCAAAAACATGGCAAATTAGCATTATAAAAGAAATTAAAAAAGCCCTGTCGGTCAAAGTAAAAAAAGATCCAACCTGTTTTTGAATGGACACATATCTTTCTGCCATTTCTTTCGAAACAATTCCATTAGATCTCGCATGGCAAATCATTTTCCAGCCAGTATAATGACTTTTAGCTTCAAAAATATTACCGAGAAAATATTTAATTATTAGCTTTTCTTTTTCCATAATTTATTTTAATTTGCCAGCCTGAACACAAGCTAGTATTTCTTGATGAAGATGTCCATTTGAAACAATACAACCTAAACCCTCCTGATCATATCTTCGTTCCATTCCATTTAAATCAGTGACCCTTCCTCCTGCCTCTTCGACGATTATTTTTAACGTTGCAACATCATGAGCAAATTTTCCATAAAATACAGATCCAACAAACTTTCCATTCGCCACCTGCACACCACCATAAATAAAAGAAAGTAATTTCATAACCTTACATTTCTTTTCACTTAACAAATTTAAGAGTGGAAGATTCGAAAAACCGACATCTTTTCCAGAAGCGTCAGTGCTTAAATATGTATTTGTCAGACTTGTATCTTTTGTGACAGATATTTTTTGTCCATTTCTATAAGCACCTCCATTTTTATATGCCCAGTACATATTTTTCATTACAGGATCATTTATTAACCCCAAGACTGGTTGACCACTCAATTGATCAACTAACGCAATTGAAAAAGTAAAAAATGGTAATCCGTTTGAAAAAGGCATTGTCCCGTCTATTGGATCACAAACCCAGACATATTGAGAGCCTTCCTTTTTATAACTTTTTTCTTCTCCATAAATACTATGCTCAGGATAGGCTTCGTTTATTCTTTTTATAACTAAATCATTTATTTCTGTATCAGCTTTTGTTAGTGGGGTATTATCTCCCTTCCAAGTGTTTTCAATTTCAAAACTAAAATATTTTAAGGATATTTCTTCTGCTTCTTTTGCTAACTTTTTTGCGAATTCTAAATATTGTTCCATAAAATTATTTACTCGGTCGCTTAATTATAAAATCTATTTCAGGGCTTTCAGACTTCAAATTCGCAATAACTTTTTCCACCACAGTATCAACCTCCATATAATCTTTTATATCATCAGGATATTTTTCTTTGTAAATATCCGTTTGCATTCCGCCCGGAAAAACTCCAAGTATTTTTATGTCCAAATCTTTAATTTCTTTACGGATTGACTCTGTCAATCCTTTAATCGCGAATTTTGATGAAGAATAGGCGGATATTTCAGGTTTTCCGTCTAACCCAGCAGTAGAATTGATATTTATAACTACACCGCTATTTTGTTTCTTCATTTGTGCTGCCGGTCAGGGACTCGAACCCCAATACCATCCTCCAGAGGGATGTGTCCTACCATTAGACGAACCGGCAATTATTTATTTTCTCAACAAGCTCTTTTTTACCCTTTGCTGTTTTGTAGTATTTTTCTTTATTGAAAGCATCATATTTGCTTTCATAATTTTCCGAAAATATTAAGTCAAAAGGTAATCTACTTTTTGTCGAACGTACACTGCCTGTATTATGTTCTGCTAAACGTTTTTTTAAGTTAGAAGTACAACCAATATATAGTTTGTTGTCTTTTCTACTTTTTAAAACATATACATAATGCATGTGTCCTACCATTAGCCTCGCCCATAGGTCTCACCCGTAGGTTATGACCGAGGGCTACGGCCGAGGGACGAACCGGCAATGTGCAAATATTTAACCATAAAATAAAGGGTTTTTCAATATTTCTGAAATAAGTTAGCCTTGCTATCGTCTAAGTATACGTATGAGAACACTACGACTACTAATGCTTTTGGTCATAATATTAATTGCCCTTGTATATATCTTTCAAAGTACAAGCAAGCTTCAGTCTCAAAGAAAGTATAATTATGTTTATACACCGCCTGTTACACAGAATACGAATACGGAAAATACCAAGGAGAATGAAAAGCCAAGTGATATTACACCTCTTCCTCCGGTCTATGGACCACAAACAGTCACTCTTGGCTTAAATCAAACCGCCACACTCTTTGGTAATGCATTTTCTATAACACCACTTGAGATTGTTGAGGACAGTAGATGTCCTGTTGATGCCCAATGTATTTGGGCAGGAACGTTTAAACTCAGAGTACGTGTTGTTTCTGGATTAGGGAAGAGTGAACAGATTATTGAGCTTGGAAAATTTATAACCACTGAGGCAGAAAAAATTGAATTTATAAAAGTGGTGCCTGAAAATAACTCCATGATGATGAAGCCACTTCGTCTGGATGATTATCGCTTCACATTCGTGATTTCGAAAAGATAGATATATACTGTTCTTGTATGGAATATGATGCAAGAAAAATTGAGTTTGTAACACCAAAAGACAAGTTACTCTTAAATGGTTTATGGCTTGGATCAAAAAAGCCACAGCGCGTCTTTATATATCTGCATGGGTTAAGTGGCTCTATGTTTGGTGGAAGACAGAAACTCTTTCGAAATCTTATCTCAAAACAAGATGCAGTACTCATGTTTAACAATAGAGGCTCACACATTGTCTCAGGTTTTCAGGCTGGCAAAGATGGCTACAGACTTTTTGGTGCAGGATTGGAAGTCTTTACTGATTGTGTTTTAGATATAGATGGAGCAATTGCCTATGCTAAAAAATACAAACCAAAAGAAATTATTCTCGTTGGACACTCAACAGGATGCCAGAAATCAGTGTATTGGGCGTATAAGAAGAAAAATCATGGTTCAGTCAAAAGTCTTATCTTACTTGCTCCTATGAGTGATTATGCAGGCACCCCAAAGCGTCTTGGGATCACAACATATAACTCACTTCTCAAAGAAGCTCGTATGCTAGTGAAAAAAGGGAAAGGCAGCCAACTTCTTTCTAATCTTTCGACTGCTGTAGGAATAGTGAGTGCGCAGCGTTTTATAAGTCTCTACACACCTGAAAGCACTGAAGAAATATTCTCATATGCAAATCCGGAAAAAAAGGCCAAAATACTTTCAAAAGTAAAACTACCTATGCATATCGTCTTTGCGGAAAAAGACAAATGGATGGATCGTCCACTTTCAAAAATCCTAGAATGGTTTGAAGTGAACGTGACTTCTCAGGAGACACTCTTTTCTGTTATTAAGGGTGCAGATCATGGGTTCCATGGAAAAGACAAAGAGGTAGTTTCTCATATCAAAAAGTTCTTGAATGTATGACCGCAAAAGCTCTCGAGACAAAGCTTAAAAAATTAGGTACAAAAGAGCGGGCACGAGTAAATGCATATTTTTTTAAAACGGGAAAAGGAGAGTACGGAGAAGGAGACAAATTTCTCGGAGTAACAGTGCCAGATATACGGAAAGCGATTATTACATTTCTTCACCTTCCGTTTTCTGAAATAAAAAAGTGTTTAGAGAGCCCATATCATGAAGTTCGTTTGGCAGGTGTACTTATTTTGGTTTTTCAGTATAAACATGCAAAAGGTAAAGAAGAAGAGAAAAAAATATTTGATTTTTATATAAAAAATGCGCGAAATATAAACAACTGGGATTTAGTAGATTCTTCAAGTGAACATATTGTCGGTCCATATATTTCTCATCACATGAATCACACTGAAAGACTTGCCTTTTTGAAGAAGGGAATCACAAGCAAGAACCTTTGGATGAATAGGATTGTGGTGCTTTCGTCTTTTTATCAAATCAAAC
>CAZDDY010000022.1:0-8919 GCA_964504455.1 uncultured Candidatus Saccharibacteria bacterium
GAATGAGACTGCAGTCGACGTGTCATCGTTTTGGAGCCCTTTATAATAAGGGTATAAATATGCAATATTTATAAAACCAAGAAGAACAAAAATTGGAATAGTTTCAGTTGGTGCCTGTATTCCACCTGTAAAAACAATTATGAGTGGTGCAAAAAATAAATTAAATAAAAATGAGTAAAATGTTATTGAAATCGGATTACTAAATTTTTTACTTACTAGGTAATTATCAACAATATTTGCAACCGCATAGAATGCAGGCGTTAAAAGTGCTAGGAGCATCCACATACAATATAGAGTGTAACACAGCTATAAAATATAAGTTTTTTACGCTTGACACGTATGCTATACTTAAGAAGTAGAAGATAAAAGAGTAAAAAATTATGAAAACTGTCACTATTTATTCAACCCCAACCTGCCACTTCTGCCATATGGCAAAAGATTATTTTACTGAAAATAATGTTACATTCACTGATATCAATGTCGCAGCAGATCCAGAGAAGAGAGCAGAAATGATAGAAATGACTGGGCAAATGGGAGTTCCTGTCATACGTATCGACAATGATGTTGTTGTCGGTTTCAATAAGCCACTCGTTGCAAACCTTCTTGGAATCTCTGCAAATGTAGCACAATAGCCATTTGCTCGTTTAAAGATATAAGATACTATAGAAAATACCAGTAAATGCTGGTGTTTTCTTTTTGCCCTCATAGTTTAATGGATAGAACTGCTCCGTCCTAAGGAGTTAATCCTCGTTCGATTCGGGGTGAGGGCACCTTTAAAAGTCATAAAATATATGCTAAAATCCCTCCATGGATCCCTTAAATGAGAATAAGCTGGATGAACTTCTTCGATTAACGAAAGATAACAACAAGATTCTTCATAAAATTCGAAGAGGACAAGTCTGGCAATCGATTGTTAGAGTGATCTATTGGGTTGTAATACTTGCCGGAATTTATGGTACCTACAAATACTTAGGACCAACATTTAAGTCATTGTACGAAGTGTATAATAGTGCTTTCACCACAGAAGGATCTTCATCACCTTCACTTTTACAAAATCTTGGAGGGTATGGTGAAATTCAATCTCTTCTTGAGAAGTACAACTTGAAATAATGCTCGGGTAGCTCAGTTGGTAGAGCGCTCCCCTGAAGAGGGATAGGTCACCAGTTCGACCCTGGTCCCGAGCACTTCTAAACTAAAAAATCCCCAAACGGGGATTTTTTAGTTTAGAGACCTTTTACTTTTACTTTTGTTTCTCTACTCCTGTCTATTTTTGGCAACTTCAGTGTAAGCATCCCATGACTTTCAATTGCTTCGGCACTGTCAGGGTCAACTTCGTGGGGGAGAGAAATGGTTCTTGAAAATGCACCCCAATAAAGTTCTTTTGCATGAAAATGTTCATCATTTATCATTCGTGCGTCTTCTCGTTTGCCTCTAATCGTTACCATATCTCTTGTTACAGAAACATTGATATCTTCTGGTTTTGTGCCGGCGATCATTGTTTGAATAATAACTTCAGTCGGTGTTTGGTACACATCAACAGTTAGATGCCCAACAGTTGTTTCATCCTCTTTCATCCAGAGTTCAGCTTTATTTGGTATTGGAGAAGTAGCACCATTTTTTTGTACTGGGACAGTAGTTTGAGGTTGGCTTTCAAATGCATCATCATCGAAAAGTGCATCGTCATCAAACTTCATACTGCCTGCGATTCTTGAAAAAAGTGATTTTTTCTTTGCCATAATATATAGATTATTGCTCTTCTTTGATTCCACTCATTCTTCTGAGTTTTTCAAAAAGAAGAATATTAATGATGGTAACTACCCAGAGAAATCCGAATATTTGTAAGGTTGTTTCTCCGTTATTATCAATTATAAATAAGTTAAAGACAGTATGCAATGAAATAGCAAATCCTAATCCCAAGAAAAGTGAAAACCATTTGATAATCCTATTTTGGAAGAAGACTAATCCTATCATAATGCCAATAATTCCTGAGGAAGTTGCATGCAAGAGCGTCGAGCCCAGAAACCGCAAATTACCTGTTAAAAGTGCCACAGTTGAGTCCGCAACAGAAAGTGGCTTAAGCAAAAATAGTGCATTTTCAAGTCCTGCAAATCCAAGCCCAGCAATAATAAAATAGACTCCATAATCAAGTGGTTCATCAATGTATCCGGTAGGTCTTACAATAAAAAGAACAACTAAAAGTTTCAAAAATTCTTCTATAAAGACCCACAAAGCCATAGTAGTTGTTTCGCCGTACGCAAAACCTGCAACGATTTTTTGAAGTGGGATTGCAATAAATACTGCAATCATTCCAGCAACAAAAGTAGTTACAATAAGTCCTCGTGGCTCTTTGTGTTCTTTATCTTCTCGAAGCCAAAAAAAGAGCCACAGTATGGCAGGCAAGATTCCCCAGAGGAGTGCCAAAGAGAATGTTCTGGGATCAAAGGGCATATGTGAACCTATATTCCTCAAAACATTGTTCATTAGTGATTTGTTTGTGGCCAAGGTGAAACCATGAGCAGGCCATCTTCCTCTTTAGGCAAAAGTGCCCAAAGCTCTTCAGTTACAAAAGGCATAAACGGGTGTAGCATTTTTATGAGAGTTTTTAATTGAATGTAGATGATGTACTTTGCGCTATCTGGATTATCATTAGCCAAAATTTTTTTCTTTGATCTTTCAATAATTACATCTGCAAAAGTGTGCCAAAAATAATGATACAAAGTTTCTGCTGCAAAATAAAGTTTGTACTCTTGTATCTGTTTTGTTACTTCAGAAACAATATTTTGGAGTTCGTCAAATGAAAGCTGATCTTCTGCATCTAAGGTATATTTTTGTGTGTAATCAAAACCAGATATATTTTCCAACACAAATCTTGTAGCGTTCCACATTTTATTTGCAAACTTTGAATACGCCTTCACTTTTTGAATATCAAAATTTGTATCATTACCCGGCCCAATGCCAACTACCATAGCCATTCGAAGTGCGTCAGTTCCAAATTGACGTATTATTTCCTCCGGCTCAATCCCGTTCTTGAGTGATTTGCTAAACTTTTGTCCTTTCCCGTCTCGAACAATTCCATGCAGATAGACTGTCTCAAAGGGGTTCTGATGAAGAAAGTATTTACTCATCATTATCATTCGAGCCACCCAGAAAAATAAAATTTCATATCCCGGATTAATAAGTGTTGTTGGGTGAAATGTCTGTAAATCATTTGTTTCTTCTGGCCAACCAAGAGTTGTAAATGTCCATAATCCTGAAGAAAACCAAGTGTCGAGTGTGTCTTGATCTTGTACCCAGCCTTCACCGCTTGGTGCATCTATGCCACAGTATGTCTCAGTAGGACTTTCTCCCTGGAGTGCATCATGTTTAAAACGATACCAGACAGGTATTTGGTGTCCATAAATAATTTGTCTTGAAATACACCAATCTCTCAAATTATTTATCCAGTTGTAATATACTTTTTCATATCTATCAGGAAGGATAACAATCTCTTTATTTTCAATAGGGGATTGCATTAATTCCTTAAAGGTCTTATTACCACAAGAAGGAATTTGCTTTTTTACATCAATAAACCACTGCAACTTTGGCAACGGTTCAATAACACCACCAGTGCGTTCTGCTGTCGAAATATTTTGATCAATTTCTTCTTCTTTTTCTAGAAGCCCTTCATCCCTAAGCCAAGAGACTATGACTTCTCTTGCCTCAGTAGTTTTTTTATCTTTCAATCGTTCGTCACCAACAATCATTTTGGCGTATTCGTTTATTACTTGTGGGCGAGGCAAGTTGTGTCTATCAGCTATTTCCCAATCTACTATTGCATGTGCAGGAGTTACACCTAATGCGCCGGTACCAAAGTCTTTTTCAACACTTTCGTCTCCAACAATTTTTATATGGATAGGCACTCCACAAAAGACAGCATCATATTCGTTTCCAATTAAATTTTTATATCGAGGATCAGTAGGATGTACAGCTACTGCTGTGTCGCCAACTTTCGTTTCTGGACGAGTTGTTGAGATAGCAATAGGGAAGTCTTTTGAATATCTAAATGTATAGAGTTTTGCTTTTCTTTCTTCATAGACAATCTCATCATCTGCAATCGTTGTCTGTCCCTTTGGATCCCAATTTACAATGCGATTTCCACGATAAATAAGACCCTCATCGTAAAGAGTTTTAAAGGCGAGTCTTACTGCTTTGCTTCTTTTTTCATCGAGTGTAAATGCTTCTCGAGACCAATCAAGCGAAGACCCCAAAAGTCTCATTTGCCCCTGCATATCTTTTTGATTTTTAAGTCCGAATTCTTGAACCTTTTCAAAAAAGTCATTTCGTGAAAAGTCGTGACGACTGAGTTTGGATTCTTTTTCGAAACGTGATTGTGTAGCTATTGCTGCATGGTCGGTTCCAGGAATCCATGTTGTTCTCTTGCCACTCATTCTATTAAAACGCACAACGGCATCTTGCAAGCTGTGTTCAAGTGCATGTCCAAGGTGAAGACGTCCCGTCACATTTGGTGGAGGAAGCACCATTGAAAAAATGGGAGCATCGTTTTTAGTTACTCCGTTTTTGACACAAACATCAGGATTAAAGAAGCCACTTTTTTCCCAAATTTCGTATATCCGTTTCTCCGTTTCTTCGGGTTTGTATGGAGAGAGCAGCTTTTCCGGAATATTCTTATCCATGTGGCGATTATATCACAGAAAAAGCATAAAACTACTTGAAAATAAAGCGATTTTTGATATAGTGGTCCTGAAATCTGTTTCTATTTAAAATCCTGCTTATGCACGAAGAACGCCCAAAGGAAGAAAGGTTAAAAAAGATATTTACACTTATTGAGTCAGCTCCACAGCCGAACGACCAGTACGAAGCATTTAGATTACTCAAAAAAAGCTTTCAAGAAGTTGAAGCTTTTGAACTCAAAGGGCAAATGACTGTTCTGCCTTTTGATTCTTGGCAATCTTTAGAAAGTCATGCCATGCGGTTTGATCGGTACAAAAAACACATTGTGTTTATTAGCTTACAAGGCGATATCCTTGTTTTAAACTTCGGGCTTGATGATAAGGTGTACATTTCACCAAAAGACCACCCGCTTTTCTTTTACAATCTTGCACGAAAGGAAGAAAGAGTCGCATTTAGTAAAATGCATCCTGGTTGTTGCTGGGAAAGAAACAAAAATTAAACCGATTCTTAATATTCCAAATTCCCGTTCGCTTTTAGTGGGCGGGGTTTTTTATTTCGCGTATATCTTAAAAAACCGGCCAAAGCTATCATAAGCGCGTTATCTCCAGTCAGCCCTTTTCCAGGCCAAAGGATTTTGTACTTATTTTTTTTAGCGTCAATATTGAATTGAGTTTGCAAGTACCTGTTTGCAGATACACCTCCACCAATAACAAGTGTTGAAATAGCATATTTCTGTAGAGCCTTTCTCGTTTTTGCAATTAAAACTTCAGTACATGCATTTTCGAATTCTCGTGCTAATGCTTCTTTGTCTGTTTCAGTTTTTATTTTTTTGTCTCTTACTGTGTACAAAACGGCAGTTTTAAGTCCAGAAAAAGAAAAATCAAAATCCTTGGTTCCAATCATTGGTCGAGGCAGAGTATATAGCTGTGGGGTATTTTTTTCTCGTGCCTGTAAAGCAAGTCGTGATATTTCTGGCCCACCGGGATATGGAAGCGAGAGAGTTCGAGCAACTTTGTCGAAAGCTTCGCCCACCGCGTCATCTCTTGTTTGTCCAAGTATTTTATATTTTCCAATATCTGTAACCAAAACAAGTTCAGTGTGTCCTCCTGAAATAAGAAGTGAAAGTACGGGAAACTGTATGTGTGGCAGTGTAAATGTTTTTTTACCTGATGAAAAAGAAGAAGCAATGTGCCCCTCCATGTGATTAACTCCATACACCGGAACTCCCCAGGCAAAAGAAAGAGCTTGAGCAAAGTTGATCCCTACCCAAAGCGCTGGTTCAAGTCCAGGGCCAGTCGTAACCGTTATGAGGTCAATTTTCGGAGGAGTAATTTTTTCAAGGAATGTTGGGAGAGTTTCCTTTAGGCTATGTTCTCGTTCTAAAATTTTTTCAAGCTTCTTTTTGTTTACTGCTTTTGGTTTTTTAAACTCTTTGTATATTTTTGATTTTTTCAACACAAGAGTAAGAAGGGGAATAAGTGCTTGTGCATGTTCTCGCTTTGCAAGATTAGGAAAAATACCTCCATATGTAGCATGAAGTGCAACTTGTGAGCTTGTCTCGTGGGCGCGTACTAGAAAAGTGGTTGATTTCTTTGTCTCTTTTGCAACGAGAAAGGCAACAGAAGTTTCATCAGCACTTGTTTCTATAGATAAAATATTCATACTACATGCTTCTTATTACTTCAATTTTTGCACCGAGCTTGTTTAGCCTTTCAGCGATTTCTGCATATCCTCGTTGGATAGAGTATACATTTCTAAGTGTTGATATTCCTTCTGCTCCAAGCATGGCAATAAGAATAATAGCAGAAGGTCTAAGTGCAGGAGGACAGACAATTTGTGCTGCGCGAAGTTTTGTTGGACCCTCAACCAATGCCCGGTGTGGATCTAAAAGAGTGATCTTTGCACCCATTCTATTGAGTTCTGTGAAATAAATGGCTCTATTCTCCCATGTCCAATCGTGTATCAGTGTATTTCCAGAAGCTTTAGTTGCGATTGGGACGAAAAATGGCAGATTATCATTTTGCAATCCTGGAAAAGGTTGGGTGTGAAGCTTTTCTGGAAGAGCAGTGAGTTTTGAAGGATATACTGTGATATCGACAAGCTCTGTTCTTTCGTTTTTTGAAAAATATTTCTTACTTTGTGTGTATTTTAAGCCCATCATTTTTAATTTTTCGAGCTCAAGTTCCACAAAGTTAATAGAAACTTTTTTTAAAGTGATAGTTGAATCAGTCATTATCGCCGCAGAGATAAAGAACATTGTTTCAATAGGGTCTTCGCTGTTGTAATGCTCTATATTTTTGTGAATGTCTTTAACTCCATGGACGACAAGAGTGGTCGTACCAATCCCTTCGATTTTCACACCCATCTTTTCAAGTAAAAAACAGACATCCTGTACTTGATAATTTGGTGGCGCAAATTTTATGACGGAAATTCCAGGAATTTTCGCGGCCGCTAAAAGTACATTAATCGCGCCAGTATCACTTGATTCATACAGCACAAATTCCGCAGGCTTCAGTTTCTTTGCTTCTATTTCATAGAAAGTGTCTTTGGTTGTGATTTTTACTCCAAATTTTTCTAGTCCATGTCTGTGTGCTGAGATTGTTCTTTCTCCCATTTTACATCCACCTGAGTGGGGGAGTTTAAATGCTTGGCCAAAATGGATAAGTGATCCAATGAAAGTAAATGAGCGAGTTTTTGCTGTAGCTTCGTTGTCGATAGTTGCAAATGAAAGTTTCTTCGGTGGATGAATTTCAAGGCTGTCATTTCCGATCCACCGCACCGTCACACCGAGACTTTCCATTATTTCAATATATCTATAGACTTCCTCGATTTTCGGTATGTTGTGAAGGATTGTTTTTCCAGTATTTAAAAGGGAAGCACACAGCATATTAACCGCTCCATTCTTTGATCCATTCATTGTGATAGACCCTTTCAATTTTCTGCCACCGGTGATTTTAAAATCAATTGATTCTGGAATACCAAGAATTTTTCTCTCCAATACATGACTTATTTTTGAGAGTTGGTCGAGGGTCAAATTTTGCTTTCCATTTTCTATTCGGGCAATAGCACTCTGTGCAGTATCAAGCGCCTTTGCAAAGGCAGCTTGTGTCATCCCTTTTTCTTCTCTGAGTTTCTTAATAAAAAAACCTATTTTTGCTTGTTCACTTGTTTTTGCCATGAAAGAAGTATATCATATATGATATGATTGTACAGGAAGATATACCACTGAAAAAATACACCACGTTCCGAATGGGGCCTGTTGCGCGCTATTTTATTGAAATAGAAAAAGAAGAGGAAATACCAGAGGCGGTACTATTTGCCAAAGGCAAAAACGTGGATTTCTATGTTTTAGGCGGAGGATCAAACACTATTTATACAAAAGATGATTTCCTTGATGCGTGTATTATAAAAATAAACATTCCTGGCATTGTCATTACACACGAAAGCGATGGAGAAGCTGTGCTTCGTATTGGTGCAGGGGAAGAATGGGATAGTGTTGTTGCCTTTTCTGTTGAGAGAGGATTTTCAGGGATAGAAGCAATGTCGGCAATCCCTGGATCTGCTGGTGGAACACCAATCCAAAATGTTGGAGCATACGGCCAGGAAATCAAAGATACTTTGTATGCAGTAGATGTGTATGACCTTGAAGAAAAAAACTTTAAAACACTTTCAAATAGTGAGTGCGAATTTGCTTACAGAGATAGTATTTTCAAAAAAAAGAAAAGATATATTGTTCTAAGTATTATTTTAAAATTATCAAAAAAAGCCCCAAAGGTTCCAGAGTATCCGGGTGTTAAGGCATATTTTGAAAAAAAACGTATAGAAGCTCCATCAATGCTTGAGATACGCGAGGCCATAATTGAAATTAGGAAAAATAAACTTCCTGACCCAAAGGAAATTGCATCAGTTGGCTCATTTTTTAAAAATCCGATTGTGTCGAAAGAGATAGCAGAAAAACTGAAGCAGGAGTTTGAAAAACCTGTGATTTTTGAAGTGGGTGAGGGAAGATATAAAATTGGTGCAGGTTGGCTTATCGACACACTTGGTCTCAAAGGAAAAAATTTTGGAAATCTTTCTTTATATGAACACAATGCACTTGTGATTGTAAACAATGGCAGTGCGACATATCACGAACTTTTTGAACTTGTAGAAGAGATACAAAAAAAAGTAGAAGAGCGGTTTGGTATTGATATTGAGCCAGAGCCAATTTTTATTTAGAAATATATTCTAGTGCGCGATAGAGGATTC
>CAZDDY010000023.1:0-6696 GCA_964504455.1 uncultured Candidatus Saccharibacteria bacterium
CACAAACACAAGCGAGACGATAAAACACGTAATAAGTTTTACGAAGATATGGATGTTCCAACAGCTCCGTATCGCGAATAAAAATCTCTAAAAAATCTAAAGTATGATTTCAACCCCGACTATATGTCGGGGTTGTTTTTTTCTCGGAAAAAGATACGCTTGAATCATGAAAGTAGTCGTCAACACAAAAACAATTGCAAAGTATGCAAAAGAGATTTTGAAAGATATTGTTCTCCATAGATCCTTAGATCGCGCCACAGTAATTTATCTTGTTGGAGAACTTGGTGCAGGCAAGACAACACTCATGCAATCTTTCGGGGCAGAGCTCGGTATTTCAAAAAAAATAATTTCACCAACGTTTCCGATTCTTAAAGTCTATAATCTTCAAAAAAAACCTTTTAAGATGTTGTTTCACGTAGACGCGTACAGACTTTCTGGAAAAACTGAGTCGGTGACAGACTATATTAAAGAAAAATCAAAAGAAAAAAATCTCCTTATGTGTGTTGAATGGCCTACTAATTTACCCAAAGGAACACTTACTCCTCATGCTACAATACGATTATCATTTGTTAAAAAAGACGCAACCCTTCGACAACTTTTCTATGCCAACAAAGCCACACAACGCAAAAAAGCCACAAGAAGAAAGTAAGAGAACTATTATTCTTCTTGACACACACGCGATACTTCATCGTGCGTTTCACGCATTACCTGATTTCACAACAAAGGAAGGAAAACCAACAGGCGCCCTCTATGGTCTTTCAACCATGCTCCTTCGTCTTATTGATCAGTTTCACCCTGAGTACATTTTTGCGTGTTACGATTTGCCTGAAAAAACATTCAGGCACGAAGCATACGATGGATATAAAGGAAAACGACAAAAAACTGATGACGCGCTTATCGACCAAATTATTGAATCAGAAAAAATATTTAAGGCTTTCGACATCCCGATATACTCAAAGCCAGGATTTGAAGCAGATGATATGCTTGGCACGCTTTCTGAGATCTTAAAGAAAGACAAGAAAAATAAGATTGTAGTTGCTTCAGGAGATATGGATACATTGCAGCTTGTTTCAGGAACACAGGTTGTTGTGTATACATTAAAAAAGGGAATAAGTGACACAGTTATTTATGATGAAAAAAGTGTCACAGAGCGTTTTGGGTTTTCTCCGAAGTTTCTTCCTGACTATAAAGGGCTTCGTGGTGATCCATCTGATAACATTGTTGGCATCAAAGGGATAGGAGAAAAAACTGCTGAAACCTTAATTAAGGAGTTCCATACAATTGAAAAAATGTATAGTGCCTTAAAAAAAACACCAGGAAAATTTAAAGAGCTTGGAATCACCCCACGCATACAAACACTTTTACAAGAGAACGAAGAAGAGGCACTCTTTTCTAAAGTACTTGCAACAATACGAAAAGACGCGCCAATTGATTTCGCGCTACCTGAGAAAAAATTTTCTGCTGGTATAAACGAAGAAAAAGCACTGTCTCTTTTTAAGGAATTTGAATTTAGAAGTCTTATTAATCGATTTGCAAAGACAAGTACGAGCACTGTATTCCAAGAAAATATATTTGATGAAGAAAAAAAAGAGGAAGAGGTAGATACAGAAACAAAACTTTTGCGATTATTGATAGGGCCAGGTGGAGAGACGTTACAAAAAGAAAAATTACTTGAGCAAGTAAAAAAAGACAACCTTACTTTTGTTTGGGAGAATATAGAAAAACCGCTTTTTCCTATTGTAAAAAAAATGGAGGCACACGGTATTTTACTTGATACAGAATACCTTCAAAAAATGTCTGAGACATATCATAAAGAATTAAATATACTTGAAAAAAAAATTTATGAAGTTTCACATAAAACATTTAATATAAATTCTCCAAAACAATTGTCAGAAGTTTTATTTACCGATTTAGGGCTTGTTCCAGAAGGAAAAAAAAGAATTAAAAAAAATGCTTCGGGCGGGCAGTCGACTGATGTAAACCAACTCGAAAAACTTCGCGGTACTCATCCAATCATTGAGTATATTTTTGAATATAGAGAAATACAAAAACTTCTCTCAACATATGTTGATGTTTTACCAGGACTCATACATACCGATGGGCGTGTGCATGCAACCTTTAACCAAATGGGAGCAATCACCGGACGTTTTTCATCAGAGAATCCAAACTTGCAAAATATTCCAATCAAAAGTGAGCGAGGAAGAGCAATAAGAAACGCTTTTATAGCGCCTCAGGGCTACAAAATTGTTTCTGCTGATTATTCACAAATCGAACTTCGTGTAGCTGCACTGCTTTCGCAGGATGTATATTTACTTACTGTATTTCAAGAAGGTAAAGATATTCATGCAGCGGTATCCTCACGAGTTTTTGGTGTGCCTGAAGATAAAGTAACCCCAGAAATGAGAAGACAAGCAAAAGTGATTAATTTTGGTATTTTATACGGAATGGGTGTTACTGCGCTTGCTCAGAATTTAGGAAGTGACAGAAAAACTGCACAGGATTTCTACGATGCATATTTTGCTGAATTCCCAACTATTAGAGCATTTTTGGATGGAATTTTGGCAGAAGCAAAGAAAAAAGGTTATACGGAAACATTATTTGGGAGACGGCGATATTTTAAAGAATTACGTTCCCACCTTCCATTTATGCGAGCACAGGCTGAAAGAATGGCAGTCAATGCACCTCTTCAAGGAACAGCAGCAGACATAATAAAACTTGCGATTATTGCAATCGAAAAGCGAATAGAGAGAGAAAAGATAGAAGGTATGTACCTTATATCTCAAGTACATGACGAACTGCTTTTTGAAGTAAAAAATGAGATGATAGACCTTGCTGAAAAGATAATAAAGGAAGAAATGGAAAGTGTAATTTCAAAAGAATTTTTGAAAGGAAAGACTGCTGTCCCGCTCTCTGTTTCTATTGGGAGAGGGCCAAGCTGGGGAGAGGCAAAATAGAAAAAGTAGACAATCTCGTTCTTCGGTGTAGACTTCTAAGTATAATGATAGAAAAGAAGTTTCTTATACATACTGTACTTGGCCATTCATATCTTTTTACTTTTGCCATGTTTTTAGTGGGTCTTTTACTGGATCGAATATTCCCATTTACCCCAAAGGTCCACCTTATAGATTGGGTTGGTTTCGTCGTGATGATTTTAGGGACATTTCTTATTGTGTGGGCACAACATACCTCTGATAAGACACAAGGAGTTAGACACCAGATTGATAAAGAAAATGCTGAACATCACCACCTTTTTCATAAAGGACCATACAAGTTCTCACGGTTGCCGACACATATAGGCATGTTTCTTGTCTTTTTTGGATTCGGTTTTTTAATTAATTCTTTTT
The DNA here is from genome assembly GCA_964504455.1 of uncultured Candidatus Saccharibacteria bacterium. GTDB lineage: Bacteria > Patescibacteriota > Minisyncoccia > Phycocordibacterales > UBA9973 > CAZDDY01. The sequence goes on from CAZDDY010000023.1 coordinate 3,345, forward strand.
TTGTACCCATAACAGCACTCGTTGCTTTTCTCGTTTCAAAGATTTTGTTTGTAAGAAAACAAGAAACATTATTGACTGAAACATATGGTGAGTCATATAAGAAATATAAAACGCACGTTAAATTTTAATGATTACTATTTTTTCTGGTGACCAAACTCAATATAGGGAGTATATTGAAACTCTTAAGAAAAAGCATAATTTTGATTCAATGTATTTTGCATCTGCATCAGAACTTGCCAATACTTTTTTTGATGAGATGTCACAAGAAACACTTTTTGGCACAAAATATCTTGCAAGCGTCGATGGGTTAGGGAAGGCAGTTGAATTTTCAAATATAGTTATTGAACGGATAGAAAGCTTGAAGGTTTCGCCACATATAATTGTTCTTTTTGACGATGAAGGGTTGCTTGTTGATTTTGCCTCAGAGCACGATATTTTAGTTTCTCCCAAAGCAAGTAAGGAGAAAGAAGATCGAGGTGTAAATCCATTTGTCATCTCCGACTCTATTTTTTCTCGGGACAAAAAAAGTACCTGGCTAACATATCATTCCCTTTTAGGGAGTGGATTATCACCACGAGAGATACACACAGTACTTTTTTGGGCCTTTAAAGCAGTTTCACAGGCAAAAAATGCAAAGACTGCCGAGGCAGCAGGACTTAAACCGTTTGTCTTTTCTAAGGTACGAAAAGGGGATTGGAGTGAAACAGAAGTAGCAACAGGTCTTTCCTCGCTTGCAAAAATTCTTCACACAGCAAGTTTTGATGACGAAGATTTTTCTTTTGCACTTGAGCGATTTATTTTACAAAAAGTTTAAGGTTATATTTTCTTGTGAAACAAAAAGACATTTTAGAAATTTTACTTATTCCTGTTGTTTTTCTTATTGCTTATTTAATTATTCATTTTGTTTGGAGTGTCTTTGATCTTCCAGATAGGGAAATAATTATTTCCTCAATACGTTCATGGTTTAGTAACTACGGACTCATTGTCGTATTTGTGAGTGCCCTTATTGAAGGGTTGCTCTTATTTGGAAATTATTTTCCTGGAGGCCTTGTTATTTTTCTTGGAGTTATCAGTGCTGGAGGAAATATTCCATTAACAATACTTACAGTTTTAGTTGTTTGCCTTGCTTTGTATATTGCGTACACAATAAATTATTTTTTAGGAAAACATGGATGGTACAGACTTTTTGCAAAGTTCGGATTTACTGAAGCAATTGAAAATACAAAAAAGAAACTCACGAAGCATCAGTTCAAGGCAATTATGGCAAGCTACTGGATGCCGAATTTAGCATCTGTCACTGCAACAGGTGCCGGAGTATTAAAGCTTCCATTTAAAAAATTTATGATTCAGTCTCTTTTCGGTGTTTTGCTTTGGAATAGTTTATGGGGAACACTTGTCGGGGTTTTAGGAGAACGAGCACTTACCCTTATTAGCATGAAATGGGTACTTATTGTTTTTGTTATTTGGGTGTCAATAATTTTGATACAAAGAAAAATATCTCAAAAAAATGAAGAGAAAATAATAAAAGGCGTCTGATAAATTAAAAAACTCCGCATTGCGAAGTTTTTAGTAAACGATTTTTATTTTTTTTCAAAAAAGAAAATATCATGTAAACCAATTGCATCTTTACGGTACGTTCTCAGGGTTGTCAGGTATTTTTTGTCGGGGGAAATATTTTCAATTCTAAATATTGCATCGAAACCTTGGTGGTCTTCTGCGGGTTTTGTTCCTAAGAAAAATCCATCATATTTTTTCCACACTATTTCCTGACAGCAAAAATCCAAAACATATTCTTCTGCGAAGTTAGCGTATCCAGCGTTTGCTGCCTTAAATTGCACTTCTTCATAGGACGTTTTCTTTTGAAATCCTAATAGATAGGGGGTGATGGCTACTACATCTGTTTCCTCAGTTCTTACTCTTTGCTCCTTTTTTTCCAAAATACTTTTTGCTCTTTTCAAAAAGTCCCACCCACTATTTCTCAATGCTCTTTGTAAATCTTTTGGGATATTTTCTACCTCAAGAGGAGGCATGCTTATCGTCACTATATGCATACGAGTGTTTTTAATTTGATTCTTTAGAATAATTACTTTATTTCTTCGTTTTGTCAAAATTATGTGTATGACAAAATAAAAAGGCCTTACAGGCTATACTCGATTGGTATCAAGTACACTCTGTAAGGCCTTTCGGTCTTTAAGAAAGAACTGTGTCGCTCGTCGCTATTTATAAAGAACAATGTGAGCTCAGAGAGCTTTTGAGTAATTATTACTCTCTGTGTATTCAATGCGCTATCGGCTTAAATTTTTAATGCCTAATCGGCGTTTGACCACCGAAGGAATCGAATTGCTCGTTCGTTTACTATTATATCTCTTATGTTCTTTTTTATACAAGGAAGGCTGTGGATTACTTTTTCATGTCAGCTTTTCTACCAACAACGAAAAAGAGTAAAGAGAGAAGAAAACTCGCTAATGACATAAGTGGGATACTGACAAACCCCCATACATAGACAAATCTAACGGTGCAAGAGACATCAGTACTACAAGGTATAGGTGAAACCCCCCAAATTGAGACTATGTTGTGATAGAGAGCAATAATAAGGCCAATAATGATAAGAGGAAAGGCTGTTTTTACTAATATATGCTCTTTTTTGAAATGAGCCATGCCAAATATAAAGGCAAGCGGGTACATGAATATACGCTGATACCAACAAAGGTCACATGGTGGGAAGCCAATGACAAGAGAGTAGATCAAACTACCTAAAATTGAGACTAAAGAGACAAGAAAGGCAAAGAAATAGGCGTTTTTTGACCAAAAAGAAGGTATTTTTGATCCAGAAAGGAGTTGGAATACAAAATATAGCGACAGAAGCAAAAATGTAATTGTTCCAACCCCAAGTAAAAAATTAAATACAGAAGTAAAACTAGCCATATCTATTCTCCTTGTGTTTCAAGAGAAGCAGTACAGTTTGCTTTTTGAGCTAAGAATTCAGGAGACTGTTCACCTAAGATGCGACTACCATCTGAGAATTCCCAAGTAGGATAACTTTCAATAAGAGCATCCTTACACACTTGTGTCTGGCTTTTTCCATCCGGATTTGAGCACTCTATATATGGAAGGGTTTTTGCATCATTGCCAAACATTGCCTTTTGTTTTTGGCAGTGTGGACACCAAAAAGTTCCATAAAATTTAACACCTTTTTCGGTAAGACACTGTGTGAGACCGGCATACTTGCCTGGTTTATTTCCCGCCCAAAATCCGATACCAACAATAAGTAATATAACTAAAATACCAATAATAAATTTTCCTTGTTTCATACCATATAAGTATACGAAATTAAACAAAAAAAGAAATCTTA
>CAZDDY010000023.1:6796-8307 GCA_964504455.1 uncultured Candidatus Saccharibacteria bacterium
AAACGAAGACCTGTTGAGAAAAAAAGTTCAAGAATTGCCTTATCACGAAGTACCTGTACAGTATTTGTATCTGATTTATCAGTCGTAGGAGCGCTTAGAAGTCGTTTTAGTTCAGCTACTGTTAAAAGGTCGAGCTCTCGTCCACCAACCTTTGCAAGTTCAATACGCTCCGGAGAAAGTGCAGTAATACCTTCTTTCATTAAATATCTAAGAAATCTTCTAATAGCAATAAGATAATAATTTTGTGTATTCTTTTTTAATGTTGCTCGTGTTTGTCCTTTTATATGTACTCCAGGTTTTCTATTGAGCTCAAGACGAAATTCCCTAATTGATGATTCGTTTATATCGCTGACAGTTTTTATTTTTTTTGTCTCAAAAAATTGAGTGAGGTAGTGTTCATAGTTTGAAACTGTACGTAAACTTGCTCCACGCTCTATTTCCATATACTCCAAGAAACGTCTTTTTAAATCCTCTGCATTTTTCATTGCTTTTATTATAGTAAAATAGTCATTATTTTGCGACATTAAGAGTATCTTGTGCTACAAGGGTAAAAGTTGCAAAATTTTTTTTCGTGTGATATAATGTTCCCATGCTAACTACGAAGAAAAAGCAGACTGTCATAAAGAAAAGCCAATTGCACGAGAAGGATACAGGCTCTCCTGAAGTCCAGATCAATATGCTTACCGCGAAAATTGAGGAACTTTCACTTCACTTAAAGAAGCACAAGAAAGATTTTAGCTCACGACGCGGGCTTATAAAGATGGTTGCAGACCGACGAGGTCACCTAAAGCAATTAGAAAAGAAAGACAAAGCTCGCTTTACAGCAGTCTCAAAGAAAATCAAAGCATAAGTATCGCCCCGAAGAGGGGCTTTATGCTAGAGTTAGTATGCCCGCTTCAGAGTGGGCGCAGTAGCGGAAATTTTTTTATTCTCGCACAGTGCGAGTAAATGTTTGTCGTACGCTACGTATTTTTAATAATTTTATTAATAATTTTTATGTCAGCAATTAAACATAAAGAACAACGCGTCGGTATTTTTATCGATGCACAAAATCTCTATCATAGTGCCAGGAGTCTCTATGGTGCCCGAGTAAACTTTACTAATGTTTTGAAAGACGCACTTGCAGGAAGAAAATTAGTCCGAGCCATTGCATATGTCATTACATCAGAAAGTGGCGAAGAGTCAGCATTTTTTGAAGCTTTGACCAAAATGGGCATTGAAACAAAAACAAAAGATTTACAGGTCTATGCAGGGGGTCATAAAAAAGGTGATTGGGATGTTGGTCTTGCAGTCGATGCAATAAAAATGGCGCCAAAGCTTGATGCGATTGTGATTGCATCAGGAGATGGTGATTATCTTCCGCTCGTTGAATACTTACAAACACAAACACAAGTAGAAGCAGTTGCGTTTGGTAAATCAACATCAATGAAGCTCAAAGAACGTGTTGACGACTTTGTTGATCTTTCTGAAAATCCAAAAAAATATTTAATGCCTGGTGGGTATAAAAAATA
>CAZDDY010000024.1:0-8285 GCA_964504455.1 uncultured Candidatus Saccharibacteria bacterium
CATAGCACCAAGACAAAAGATAAAAAAATGAAATTGCGTGCAACTCTCACAATAACCCAGAGTCAGAAAAATGAGTTTACCAAATTGGTCCGTACATTAAAAAACGCGGGATTTACATTGCTGTATAATCCTGCGTCAGTATTTTGATTTTACAATAATCTTTTCTTTTGTCAAAAAAACCTTGTCAGAAGACAAAATATAAGTTAATATTCTCTCCATGGCAAAAGTTGTTATTGAAGTAAAAAAGAACGGTAATGAAAACGGCACGAATCTCCTTCGCCGATTTTCTAGACGTGTAGGTGAATCTAGTATCATTCCTACAGTTAAAGGTAAGCGATATTCAGAAAGAAAGGCCTCAAAAGTTTCAACAAAAAATTTGGCACTCAGAAGACTCGCTCGCCGAAAAGAGATGGAGAAACTCAGAAAACTTGGCAAGATCGCTGAAGCAAAGCCTAGACGATAAAAGTGAGGAAAGATAGCAAACTCTCTATACGAAACAAGACAAAAGGCAAGCCTCCCCGCTTGCCTTTTGAACTTTTAGATACAATGAGAAAGCATATTTTGGGAACAGCATATGAGCTTTCTGTTGCATATGTATCTAAAGAAGAATCTAGAAGACTGAATAAAACTCTCAGAAAAAAAGACTCACCAACAAATGTCCTGTCTTTTTCTCTAAGTAAAACATCAGGTGAACTCATTATGTATTTGCCTCTTCTAAAAAAGCAGGCTCCCCTTTTTAATCTTTCAGAGAAAAAATTCTTCATCTACCTACTTATCCACGGCATGCTTCATTTGAAAGGACACGTACATAACGCTACAATGGATAAGGAAGAGGCACGACTGTGCCGAAAGTTTGAAGTAACGTAATTATGCGAAACATATCAATTGGTATTGACCTTGGAACATACACCACACGAGCTGTGGCTATTTCCCATGAAAAAGATCAAGATCAAGTTATTGGTACTGTCTCTGTGCAAACAAAGGGACTCCGTCATGGCTATGTTGTAAATGCAAAAGATGCGACAGATACAATAAAAAAAGTTTCGCACCTCCTAGAAAAATCTATCGGCACGAAAGTAAAGCGTGCCTTAGTATCTATTGGTGGCATAACAGTTTCATCAATCTTGGCTCAGGGCTCTACTATTATTACGAAAGCAGATACCGAGATTACAGAGCTTGATGTTGAAAATGCAATCAAAGTAAGCGAAGACACGCTTCCACTTACAAACAGAAAAATAATTTATAAAAGTGTTATCGGTTTTAAGATTGACGGAAAGGAAGTTCACGGAAGGCCAGAAGGAATGAAAGGTGCCAAGCTTGAAGTAAGAGTACTTTTTGTTACCTGTCTTCTCCAACACCTTGAGGATCTTGAATCTGTCTTTTTTGATGCAGGTATAGAAATAATAGAAATACTACCTTCTTCAATAGCTGCAGCCGAGGTTGCTCTCACACCTAAGCAAAAGATGGTGGGCTGCGCACTCCTAAATATTGGCTCTGAAACCGTTTCTATAGCGGTATATGATAATCAAAGCTTAATTGGGCTTCACGTCTTCCAAATTGGGTCAAGCGACATAACAAATGATATAGCTTTAGGGCTTAAAATTTCACTCGAGGAGGCTGAACAAATAAAAATTGGTTCACTTATCACAACCATTCCCCGAAAAAAACTTGAGGAAATTATTGAAGCGCGACTTTCAGATATTTTTGAACTCGTTGAAAACTATCTTAAAAAATTAAAGCGTAGTGAATTGCTTCCTGCTGGAATTATTTTGACAGGCGGAGGATCAGGTCTTTCAAACATAGAATCATTTTCAAAAGCAACACTAAACCTTCCGTCAAAAATTGGCGACGCTGAAATAATTACACATAAAGGAGCAATACGTGATGCAACATGGTACGTTGCGTATGGACTTGCGCTTCTCTCTGAAGAATATGAGACCGGAGGAAGTTCTCATGGTGTTTTTGGAACTACATTTAAAAAATTTAAAAAAAATAGCTCATCTTTCTTTAGGCAATTTCTTCCATAACTATTTTTCGCTGACTAGGAGTCACTTTATAATTCCCTTTATTCTTACTTGTTTTTTTCAAGTGGCGTTGCTATGATGAACCCGTTAAACGAGTTTTTATACATATGCCTAAAGTAGAACCTAAAATCGAGACATTCGCTCGAATCAAAGTAATCGGAGTCGGTGGATCTGGCAAAAATGCCTTGAATCATATGATTAATTCAAAGGTTCGTGGTGTTGATTTCATTGCCATGAATACTGACACTCAGGACCTCCATAACTCTCTCGCGGATAAGAAAATTCACCTTGGAAAAAACTTAACAAAGGGATTGGGTGCTGGGATGAATCCAGAAATTGGAAAATCTGCAGCTGAAGAAACAAAATCAGAAATCCAAGATGCGCTCAAAGGTGCTGATATGGTCTTCATCACGTGTGGAATGGGAGGAGGTACCGGAACTGGTGCTGCTCCAATAATCGCTCGTATTGCAAAAGACCAAGGAGTACTCACTGTAGCGGTTGTTACAAAACCATTTTTCTTTGAAGGTGCACAAAGAATGAGACTAGCTGAAGAAGGACTTATGAATCTTCAGAAAGAAGTTGATGCAATCATTGTGATTCCAAATGACCAACTTCTCTCAGTTGCTGGAAAAGATATGAGCTTCAAAGATGCGTTTGCAATGTGTGACAACATTTTGCGACAAGCAGTTGAAGGTATTTCAGATTTGATCACAACTCCTGGAGTTATCAACGTAGACTTCGCTGATATCAAGGCAGTTATGCAAGATACTGGTTCTGCCCTTATGGGTATCGGTACCGCAACCGGTGAAAACAGAGCAACCCAGGCTGCAACACTTGCTATCAATTCTCCATTGCTTGAACTCTCTATAAACGGCGCACGAGGAGTCTTGTTTGCAATTTCGGGATCAGATGATCTTACACTTCATGAAGTTCAAGAAGCTGCACAAGTTATTACTGAATCAATTGATAAAGATGCAAAAGTTATCTTTGGAACTATTAAGGATGACAGACTTACAAAAGGACAAATCAAGGTTACCGTTATTGCAACTGGATTCCCTATTGATGCAGTCAGACGAACATTTGGTTCTGGTCCTTCAATAATTACTCACCGTGAGCCTGAGCGAGTAGAAAAAGCTCCAGAAAAGAAAGAAAAAGAAGTGGAAGAACTCGTTATTGATGACACTATAGAGTCTCCATCATATGTTAAAAAAGGAGGCAGTACTCCAAAAGAGACTATCTCAGTGGACGATTTTGATAATCCTGATGATTGGTCAGCAGTTCCCGCTTTCCTACGTAGAAAAAAATAATCTAAAGAAAAAGCCAGAGAAATACTCTGGTTTTTTCTTTATGGCACCTTGACTCATATGATATACTAACAGTATGTATGAGTTAGTCATTATCGGTGCTGGACCCGCAGGTGTTTCTGCGGCTGTATATGCTGCCAGGAAAAGAATAAAAACCTTGCTTGCAACCTTTGAATTTGGAGGGCAATCTGTTGTGTCAGATGATATTCAAAACTGGATTGGTACACCTCATATCTCTGGAGCAAATCTCGCAAAAACCTTAAGAGATCATGTTTTTGAATACAAGGAAAACTATGTTGATGTAAAGGAGGGCGTTAAAGTAACAGCAATAGCAAAAAATAGTGTTGGCAACTTCCTTGTGACACTCGATTCAGGTGAGGAAATTGAGAGTAAATCAGTGCTCGTGACTGCTGGTTCAAATAGAAGACGTCTTGAAATTCCTGGAGCCGACAGGCTAGAACACAAAGGTCTTACCTACTGTGCATCTTGTGATGGACCAATATTTGCTGATATGGATGTTGTTGTTATTGGAGGAGGTAATGCTGCCTTTGAAACAGTTGCACAACTCGTTGCGTATTGTAAATCTGTGACACTTCTGAACAGACGTGATGATTTTCGAGCAGACCCAGGAACAGTTGAGAAAATTAAAGCACATCCAAAGGTAAAAATTATTACAAACATCGAAATGCTTGAAGTACTCGGAGAGAAATTTGTCTCTGGTATAAAAATTAAACACAAAGAATCTGGCCAAGAAGAGACTCTTGCTGTCTCTGGTATTTTTGTGGAAATCGGACAAATTCCGAATGCTGATTTTATGCAGACACTTGTAGAAAAAGATGCTCATGGGAAAATTATTATTGATCCCTGGACACAACAAACATCCCTCCCAGGACTTTGGGCTGCTGGAGATGTGACAAATGTTCGTTATCATCAAAACAATATTGCATCAGGCGACGGTGTCACTGCGCTTGAAGATATCTATCAATGGCTTCAAAAAAATACTTAGTTGACCAGCTCAAGTTTCAGTGGTACTGTATATCTGATTTTTAAAACCAAAAAAACCACTTTTATGTTTGCACCAAAAACTTCTGGGAAGTCTTTTGTCCCGTATCAACTGAGAAAAAATAGTCAGCTTCTTGGCAATCAGCCACGTCTCAGCACAACTGACACACTTGGACAGAGGCGTATCTGTCAAAACTGCCAAAACCGTTGTGTTATTGGAGCCGGATTTCCTACCGGTTTCCTCACTGACTGCGCTTCACTTGAGGCTAAAATACTGTTTAACGCAGGAAGTACGGTTATGCCCCAAAAATTACACGGCCAGGAGGTAGGTAACTTTTGTATCAAATATGTGCCTACCGTAACCATGGAAGATGGGACAGCTTTTCTTTCCAAAGAAGAACGGAAGGAGGAAGAAAAAGAAGATCCCGCCAGCCAGGTTGAAAAGGAAGAATCTACCCACCTCTCGGCTGCCGAAGGAGCACAGAACTTTGTCGCATCAAAAAATGGCGGCAAGTATTACAAAGCTGGAAGCTCCGGCGAAAAGAGGATCCGGCCTGAAAACCGGGTATACTTTGAAACAGCCCTGGATGCTGAAATGGCCGGCTACGACAAAGCTGCTGCGTAAAATTCAATCAAACAAACAAATTAAAAGCTCTGAGTTTTCAGGGCTTTTTTTATATCAAACTCTCAAGAACTTCCAGTTCTTTTTTTGAATTCGCTCCAAGTGCTTCTTTTGGATCAATCTGTATGGTTTCTATCTTTTTTCCCTGTGCGAGTGCAATATTAACAAGTTCAGTTAAATAGTATTCTTTTTGTGCATTATTATTTCCGATATTTTCTAGATTTGCCCACATCCAATCTGCATCAAAAGCAAAATATGCAGGATTCACCTCTTTAATTTCCTTTTCCTCCTCTGTTGCGTCTTTATACTCTACAAGTCCAATCAAGCTACCATCTGCATCTCTTTTTATTCGCGCAAATTTCTCAAAATTAATTCGCCAGTCATCAAAATCTGGTACCACTGCGGTGCCCATCACGATGACCGACCCAGTCTCTTGTTGTCTATCAATTATTTTTTTTATCGTATCAGCTTTAAGGAGTGGGTGGTCAGTATAACTTACAAATACCGTTGTGTGCTCAGGGTGTGTAACACTTTTTGCAGTAAGAACAGCGTGTCCACTTCCAAGTTGCTCATTTTGTTTTGCATACCGAAAGTGATCCCCCATCTCTGTGGCAACATCTTCTGCCATATACCCAATAACTATGATCGGGTTCCGAGGGAGCTCAAGTTTTTTGAGTGTATCAGTCACATGACGTAAAAAAGGCTTGCCTTTAAGTTTTACAAGCGCTTTCGGACCTTCTGATTCCATGCGTGTACCCTTGCCTCCTGCAAGAATGATTATCTCAACATGTTTCATCTACGTTATTAAGTATATAAAAAAGCCTCGGATTTCTCCAGAGGCAGTTTTGAACTATTTACTGAAAGTTTAAAAATTGAGTAATGTAATCCGTTGGGATGTTTTTAGACACTTTCTCTTTCTGTGTCCGCTTTACTTCCTTAGGAGAAAGTCTTGTTCTCATTCCTCCAACAAACATAGAGGCAAGCGTATCACGGTGAAGGAAGCTTTCTCTGGCGATAATATTGAGGTACGCATTATCTACCGAATTCACTACTTCGATATCATAATTACTTGCTTCACTCCACCACTGGTCCCTTTCAATGCCATTGGCAAGAAAGTGAAAAACTTTTTTGTAGTTTGCAGGATCTTTCTGTATTTCCCGGTACAAACTTTGGACATGTTCTTTAGGGCTAAAGCGCTCACCTCTGGTTGTGTTGAAACCTGCAGCTCCAATGCACAAACACAGAAGCAGTCTGGAGTAAGAAATTTTATTGTGTTTGCTCCATTTTTTTAGTGTCCAAAGTTTTATTCCTTCAGATTCGTTTGTCACGAATCTTTCAAGCTCGGATAAGACCAAAGACATATTTTGCGGGTTCATCGTGTCCTTTGAAATAAAGTTAAGCAAAGTCAGTGTGGGATTGAGTTTCTTTGGATCCAACCCTTTTCTGTATTTGTAGATAAAAGGCATAAGAGGCTTCATATCTTCTGACTTAAGAAGTCTTTGGAAAAAGTGGTCATTTCTGGGATCAATTTTAAGATAGGCTATTCCCCAAATTAAAAAAATAGGAAGAACCTCAAGACGAATATGCTTGTACTCATTGGCAGCTTCGGGGTGAAGATGCTGGAGTACCAACTCTCGTGTAATCTTCATATTTCAATTTTTTGTTCAGTCTAAGCGTAAAATGAAAAAAAGATTAAGTCAATTTCCTTAGAGTACCGTGAGGCCCATTTCTGCAAGCTCAAGAACCTTTTCAATAAATGGGCCCTTTGCGCGAAGATAGTTTGACGCGTTTGTTGTTAGTGCTTCCAATTTTAGTTTCTCATACTCTTTTGCAACTTCTGGGTGCAATTTTAAATAATCTCTGAAAAGTATTTGCCGTTTCCAGTAACTGTAGGTATGTGGTTGTGCAAGTGAGAGATGATATTCTTCTGGATCTCCTTTGACAAAGTAAAAACGCTCTTGCGATGATTTTTCTTTCTCATAAAGATATCCGTGTTGCTCAAGCACCGGCACAAGAAGATGTGCCTCTTCAAGAGTTGGAATAAGGACAGCAATATCGATAATTGGCTTTGCCATAATATGTGGAATAGCAGTACTACCAATATGCTGGATATCAATAGCAATAGTACCGAGAAGTTTTTTAATAAGCTTCTCTTCTTCGGTAAACTTATCTATCCAGTCTGGGTTATGTGGGTGAAGCATAGGGTTCTTAGATACTGAGTGTTGGTTTTTCTGAAATTTTTGTAGAAAAAATAAGAAGTAATCCTCCTAAAATGGCAAAATCTCTTACTTGTGTCATTCCTGAGACTCGTGCGAGTACTCCAATAAAAGCAAGCAACAAAATATACATTGGCCATTTGCCTCCGATTCCGAAAAGAATGAGAAGTGCGCAGACAACCTCAACTATTCCATGAATGACAACAATAGTTGTCGCTGGAATGAAAGCGGTTATAAACTCCGGAATATATGAAGCAAACATTTAAGGGTGCAACACTCCTTCAATACCAAAGAATATAAAAGCGCCAAGCACTAATATTTTCCCTACCCAAAATGACAGTTTTTTTGGACTCATACTATTTTTTAAGTATTCCTATCTCAAATCCTGCAAGTATCTGTTCTGGCTTCTGTTCTCCGCCGTGTTGTCCACTATATGCCGCGCTTCCATCTTTTCCGCAAATTTTTAATATATTTTTATCTCCTCCTGGGTGTTGGTTTACCCATGCACCGAGATCATATACTTTTCCATTTATTGCACTATAACAATCATTCTCAACCGCATGTAGTGCTACTTCAGCAAGTGTAAAAGACTTTACGCCTGTGCCTGTGTTTTGGCCTGAAATTTGTGTATTGCCTTCTGTAGTACTTGGAACCTGTGCTTTATTTTCTACTTCTTGTTTTTCTACTTGGCCCTCTGATTCATTTTCAATCTCCATGCCCTCATCTCTATCTTTTCCCTTCATGCTTACCAAAAGCGCCAAGATAATAAGAATGAGTACAATAATAATTCCTTTTTTCATAATATTTAAAATTAATTAATAACTATGGAAAAGTATAGCATATGGAAATAGGCACATCATGTTGCTATGACCCAAAGCTAGTTGGGTGTATATACTCGCCTCGGCAGGGCCGGACCAACCGGCTCGCACAACCCCCATCCTCGTTTTCATATCCGCGTTTTGTGGTGTCGCTTTCGCTACTAGATTTCGCATTGCAAGATTACGTCGGCGCTCATCCTTTAGCCATGGACGCTCATAGCGGAAATGTCCGAGGCGGAATACATGCACACTTGACCCACCCTCCCGTTCGCGTGTGCGCAAAACCCCGCTCGCAAGGA
>CAZDDY010000025.1:0-7591 GCA_964504455.1 uncultured Candidatus Saccharibacteria bacterium
TGTATATGTAATTAGTTTTTTATAGATATCGGGAAAAAGAAAACTGAGATTGTTTACAAGAGTACTCTTGCCTGAGCCACTCATGCCACAAATATTTATAATCACTTTTTATTAAATTTTATTCAAATTTATAATACAATAAAAATTTAATAATGTAAATATTTCAACATTAGCTAGGTGTGTAGTTAATTTGAAAAATAGTAATTTTGTGTTATACTGAAACTATTAGAAGTCGGGCCGAAAAGCCGGACTTTTATTTTTAGAAAAATACCTTGGGAATACTCAAGGGTAACAATTAAATAGTATGTTAGACCTAAAAACGATGAATTCTGCGCTTATCCAACTTGAAGAGGAGCGTAAGATTCCAAAAGATAAAATCTTAACCGCTATCGAACAAGCGTTGGCTGCGGCATATAAAAAAGACTATGGTAAGCGTGGTCAGATTGTGCGTGCAAAAATGAATCCTGAAAGCGGAGACATAGAATTCTATCAAGTAAAGATTGTTGTTGATGAATCAACAGTACGAGTAGTGCCAGAAGACCAGGAAGATACTCCAGAGGAAGGTGACGAACGTCCACGATACAACAGTGAACATCACATTCTTCTTGAAGATGCACGAATTATAAAATCAAACTCACAGCTTGAAGATGAGGTTGTGTTCCCTCTTGAAGCAAAAGAAGACTTTGGACGTGTTGCTGCACAAACTGCAAAACAAGTTATTATCCAAAAGATTAGAGAAGCGGAGCGTGCATCTGTTATTGACGAATTTGGTGAACATGAAGGAGAAGTTGTCTCAGGTATCGTCCAAAAATTTGAACGAGGAATGGTGTATGTTGATCTTGGACGTGGTATTGGTGTTATCCCACGCGATGAACAAATTCCAGGAGAAAGACTTAATCGAGGAGTTCGAATCAAAGCATACTTGGTTTCCGTTGACGATTCACCTCGTGGCGTATCACTTAAACTTTCTCGCACACATCCAAAATTGATTGAGGGACTCTTTGCGTCTGAGGCACCAGAAGTTTCTGGTGGTGTTGTTGAGATAAAAGCAATTGCACGTGAAGCAGGTTCTCGAACAAAAATTGCTGTACACTCAAACGAAGAAAATGTTGACCCTGTCGGATCATGTGTCGGACAAAAAGGTATTCGTGTTGCAACAGTTATGAGTGAACTTGGAAACGAAAAAATAGATATTATTCCTTGGGCAGAAGATCCAGCAGAATATGTTGCAAATTCCCTCTCCCCTGCAAAAGTTATTGATATTTCAGTAGACGAACAAGAACACAAGGCATATGTGGAAGTTGCTGATGAGCATCTTTCCCTTGCAATTGGTAAAGGTGGACAAAATGTTCGCCTTGCTGCACGACTTACGGGCTGGAAAATTGAAATCAAGGGTGTTCGTGGCGCAGAAACAACAACATCAGATGGCGAAAACGTAGAAACATCTGAAACTGAAGAAGAAATTGAACACTTTGAAGAAGAAATGGAGAATACTGAAGCAATAAAACAAGAAGAAGGCTTTGTTGCAGAAGACTTAGCTCAAGAGACAGTTGAAACTCCAGTCGAAACAAGCGACAATGAAGAAATAAAAGAAGAAGAGTAATTATATGGCAAATATAAATCACAAACCTTCAAAGTACATGCTCAACCTTTTGCACGTACTTCCCCCTTTTGCAAAAGAAGAGGAAGGTGTCCTTAATGCAATAGTTGAAGTAAGTTCTGGTTCAATCAATAAGTATGAACTTATAACAGAAAGTGGCCAACTAAAACTTGATCGAGTAGGTTATTCATCTCTTTCATACCCATTCACCTATGGAGCAATCCCTGGGACATGGGACTTTGATGGAGATCCACTTGATGTTGAAATAGTAAACATTACTGAATCACTTGTTCCAGGATCACTCGTTGAAGCTCGCATAATAGGAGGAATGAAATTTGTTGATGGTGGAGAAGTAGACGACAAGATAATTGCCGTCCTCTCAGATGATAAAAGATCAGATCATATTGAAAAAGTAGAAGATCTTGGAGAATACTTTATGAAGGAAACAAAGTATTTTTGGGAAAATATTAAAGCATTAAAAAAGGCTGGGACAGGAGCAGTCGGTGAATTTGTATCTAAAGATGAAGCAATACATATTGTAAAAGAATGCGCGGAAAGATACGAAAAAGAATATAAGCCAAAACTAGAAGAGTAATATGATTCGAGAAATTATTGCATTTTTTGTTGGTCTTATTATTGGCATTTTAGTCCTTCTTCTTGCTACACAAAAGCCACTTCTCGAAACTGCAGAGAAAATTACTGAGAATGCCCTTATAACTCTTTCTTCACTTTCACTCCCACAAGCTGAAAGCTTAGTTAAGGCATCGTGGAATGATATACAAGTTCCATCATGTTCACCGGGGGAAGTAGTGTGTCCTAAATTATCTGTGTCAGTACTTCAGTCTCAAAATGGCACAACAGTAATTGCAGATGTTGTAGGATTTGCTGATGATTCATACATGGGTTCCCGACGCAAAGCTCCTGCTGTCTTTGAAAATGGGGTTTGGAGACTTGGAACATATACAGAACACACTCTTTGTAGAAATGCTCAGGAATATCCGAAAGGTTCAATCTGTCCATAACTAAAAACCGGAGTGATAAACTCCGGTTTTTAGTTTAAGTTCTCATTTTTTGACAAACGTACGCGTAGCCGTTAGACTGCCTCCATGCAATATAAAAGTACTATACAAAAATTACCAAAAAGCGAAGTCGAATTTTCTGTTGAACTCCCCTATGAGGAATTTGAAACATTTCGAGAACAGGCAGTCAGTGACCTTGGAAAAGAAGTGGAGATCGATGGCTTTCGAAAAGGAAAAGTACCAAAAGAAGTCCTTGAAACAAAGCTCTCTGAAATGGTTATTCTTGAAGAAATGGCAAATCACGCAGTGAGTGCACTCTACCCACTCCTTCTGAAAGAGCATGCAATAGACACTATTGGATATCCTGCAGTAAAAATTACAAAAATAGGAAAAGGTTCACCGCTTTCATTTACTATGCGCTGTGTTGTCATGCCAGAGCTTATACTTCCTGATTATAAAAAGATTGCAAGAGAAGTAGGTAAAAAGACAGCTATTGAAATAAAAGATGAAGAAGTAGAAAAAGCAATCGAAGATATTAGAAAGATGCGAGCACAAGAAAATCGCCGAATGAAAGAGTCTGAGGAAGAACAGAAGCCAGAAAGTGAAAGAGCAGAAGTAGTTGAAGTATTACCTGAACTTACTGATGAATTCGTGAAGACTCTAGGAAATTTTGAGACAGTAGACGACTTTAAGGTAAAGCTCAAAGAAAACATGCGACTTGAGAAAGAGCATATGGAAAGAGAGAAAAACCGTGTAGCTATCGTAGAAAAAATCACGACCGATACATCAGGAGAGATTCCAGATCTTATGATTGAAAGTGAACTTGATAAAATGCTCTTTCGTATGAAAAGTGACATTACCAATATGGGACTTCAGTTTGAAGAATATTTAAAACATCTAAAGAAAACTGAGGAAGAGCTGAGAAATGAATTTCGTGCTGACGCAGAGAAGCGTGCAAAAACTGAGCTCATCCTTCATCTTATTGGAGAAAAAGAAAATATTACTCCGGATAAAGAAGAGACAGACAAGCAGGTTAACTCGCTCCTTGAAATGTACAAGGAAGCAGATCCGATCCGTACACGAGGGTATGTCGAGATGACTCTTATTAACGAGGCTATATTTAAAATGCTTGAGGCAGAGTCAAAATAATTTGACGCCTCTGCTATACTACATATATGAGTATATTAATCCCAACAGTTATAGAAAAAACAAATCTGGGCGAACGAGCCTATGATATTTATTCTCGCCTTTTAAATGAACGTATTATCTTTTTAGGAGGACCGATTGATGACCATGTAGCAAATACTGTTATTGCACAGCTCCTTTTTCTTGAACATTCAGATCCAAAAAAAGATATCTACCTCTATATCAACTCTCCTGGTGGATCTGTAACTTCTGGCCTTGCAATCCTAGACACCATAAACCATATAAAGTCAGATGTCTCAACAATCTGTGTTGGTATGGCAGCATCCATGGGAGCAATTCTCCTTTCAGCCGGTGCAAAAGGTAAAAGATATGTACTTCCAAATGCTGAAGTTATGATCCACCAACCGCTTGGAGGTATTGAGGGACAAGCATCAGATATTGCAATCACCGCCCAACACATTCTTCGCATGCGAGACAATCTCTATAAAATACTTTCGAAAAATACTGGAAAAACTACTGCGCAAATAGAAAAAGATGCGGACAGAGATAATTGGATGAATGCAGAAGATGCAAAAAAGTATGGACTTGTTGACGAAGTCATGACGAAAGCAAAAACAAAATAATTACCCACAGATCCGGCTTTACGCCGGATTTTTTATTTTGATACAATAAGTGTGGACACGATTTAAATCATAAAATTTGTGACGCATGGAGGCGTCACGGTAATACCAAGAACGAAAACAAGTCTATTCTCGGTATGCCGATAAAAGAATTGGGTAAACGCTATAGACTATGACGGGCAACCCTCTTCTGGAACCCTGAAGTTCTCTTCAGGGTTATTTTTTTGCCAAAAAAATAAAAAAGAGATAGTATGAGCGTATAGACATTACGAGTTAATTTCCGTCTACGTTCCAGAAACCTTATGGCTTCCCCAACTAGAAAAAACAACAAAAATAAAGCATTTTTGACACTTTCTACACTTTGCACAAAAGGGTTACTTAACGTAGGCGCATAGACGCCCATGGTCACAACAATTATTATAGTTTTCTTTGCACTCCTTGTTGGTGCGTTTGTCGGATATTATATCCGGCTTCTCACTGCGCGTGGACAAAAAGGATCAGCAGAGCTTCAGGTTAAAGAAATGCTCATTGGAGCTAAAACTGATGCTCAAAAGATTCTTGATGAAGCAAAGTTAAAAGAAGAAGAAAAGCTTCAAGAATTAAAAGAGAAAGAAGAAAAACAATCCGTCGAATTTAAGGAAACCGAAAAAAGATTAATCAAAAAAGAAGAGCTTCTTGACGATCGCCAAAAAGAAATTGACAAAGAAGCTGAGAATTTAAAAACTCGTGCAGAAAAAATAAAAGAAATAGAAGCAAGCCTAGAAAAAGCAGATGAGGAGAAAAGACAGGAACTTGAGAAAGTTTCAAAACTCTCTCGAGATGAGGCTAAGGAGCTTTTGTTCAAAGACATAGAAAAAAAATATGAAGAAGATTTTGCAGTACGTATGCAAAAAATGGAGCTCTTTGGTGAAGAAAAATTAGAAAGTAGAGCAAAAGATATTCTTGCAAGTGCAATTCAACGACTCTCTTCTTCTACCGCCTCTGAACTCATGACCACGTCAGTTTCTATTCCAAATGATGAAATAAAGGGGAAAATCATTGGAAAAGAAGGAAGAAATATCAGGAGCTTTGAACGTGCTGCGGGAGTTGAACTTATTGTTGATGACACTCCTGGCACTATCATCATCTCGTCTTTTGACCCAGTAAGAAGACAGATTGCGCGTTTTGCACTTGAAAACCTAATTATTGATGGACGAATACAACCAGCGAAAATTGAAGAGGTAATTGATAAGGCAAAAGAAGAAGTAAACAAAATTATAAAAAAGAAAGGAGAAGATGCAGTTTTTGAATGTGGCATCTTTAACTTTGATCCACGAATCATTGCAATATTAGGACGACTGTATTTTAGAACATCCTACAGCCAAAACGTGCTACAACACTCAATTGAGATGGCACACATTGCAGGAATGCTTGCTGAAGAGATTGGTGCAGATGTTGCTGTTGCAAAGGCTGGTGCGCTTGTCCACGATATTGGAAAGGCACTAGACCATGAAGTACAAGGGACACACATAGAGATAGGTATTCGAATATTACAAAAATTTGGCGCTGACCCACGAATCATCGATGCTATGAAATCTCACCATGATGACTATCCGCATGCATCTATTGAAGCAGTTATCGTACAGACTGCAGACATGATTTCAGGAGGACGTCCTGGTGCAAGACGAGATACTGTCGAGAATTATCTCAAACGTCTTGGAGAACTTGAAGCACTTGCCTCAAGTTTCCCAGGCGTGGAGAAAGTATATGCACTCTCTGCAGGACGTGAAGTACGAGTCTTTGTAACTCCAGCTGAGGTGAACGACGTTGAAGCAAAAGAGCTCGCTCGAAGTATTGCCCAAAAAATTGAGTCTGATCTTAAATATCCAGGTGAGATCAAAGTAACACTCATTAGAGAAAATAGAATCATAGAATTCGCGAGATAAAAAAGACCCCGTTTCAAAACGGGGTTTTTCGTACTCATGTATTTAATGGCGAATGAAAATTATTTTTTTGCCGAATTCTCCATTCTTGAGTTTACTTAAAAGTACTTCAAGCTCATGAAGTGATCCGGAAGGACCTTGAATCATAAACTTTCTGCGAAATGTATCACTTGTGCTTTCGCCAAAGCGAACATAGTATTTTGTATTACAGAAGAATGATTCAAATTCATTTGCGACTCTTTTGTCTACCTCACCATGGAACTTTAGACTTCCATCTGTATCAGAAATCTTTCGCAGATGAACCACCCTTGAAGTGTTCTCAAACAGGATCTTGCAAAACATTCTTTGAGCATCTTCTGTGCTTACTTCAAGAGAGAGTCGATGGTCAAAAAATATCATATATTTGGCCGCTGCTTCAAGTTTGTCTTCATCGATTCCTACAACAGAAGTGTTTGTGTCTACATCAATAGTACGAATATTGAGTGGCACCTCTTCCAAAGTTTTTTCAACAAATGATTGAAAATCTGTCACATTTGTAAACTGAAATTTCCAAAGCTCAGTATTAAATTCCTTGTCAACTGAATCCTCGGTAAGACCACAAAACTCCAGAAGTGTCGTGAATCCTATTTCTTTTTTCATTATCAATAATAAGGTTTATTTCAGCAAAAATAATATAATTTATTAATAATATTGTCAAGTTTTTATCCTGATTGCCCCTTTTAAAATAAGGGGCTATACTTTATACAGCTTTGAAAGCCTTTGTGCTTTCTAAAGCTCTAGAGCTTTATTAGTTAATATACTTTTTAGAAATTACGAGCTCGTATTTTCTAAGAAGCAAGCGAGCCTATGAATAAAGCAGCACTCGTAGAGTGGGTTCACGGCAAGCTCGGCGGCACGAAAGTGCAGGCAGAAGAGCTCGTCGACGGATTGATCGATGCTATCGTATCAACCTTGAAAAAGGGTGGCGAGGTATCGATTGCAGGACTTGGTATCTTCTCAGTGAAGACTCGCGCAGCGCGAATGGCGCGAAACCCAAAGACAGGAGCTACGGTCAAAGTACCAGCAACTCGTGTTCCAAAGTTCCGTGCAGCTAAGGCCCTTAAAGACGCTGTTAAGAATTAAATGACTTTCTTGTAGCGGTATCTACAAAAAGAATCATTCTTAAAATAAAAATCACCTCTCGGAAAGGAGGTGATTTTTATTTTTGACAAAATGCTCACTCTGTGAGAGTATGCGTGAGAACAAATTTCAAAATTAAAAACCAAAAAGGATCATTTTTATGAA
>CAZDDY010000026.1:0-7057 GCA_964504455.1 uncultured Candidatus Saccharibacteria bacterium
GTTATGGAAATGGTTTTCGATTATTGAAATTTCTACGGAATTATATTTTGCATTCCGTAGTTGCTCGTGGAAGTTAGCGTTCCACATTTCCTCGTCATAATCGACGGCCTCAACACGGCCGCCAGGAAATTTCTGGTTGAGCCGTTGAGTCCTGTCGGACTCATCGATGATGAGGTGGAAAACCACTTTCTTAGGCTTTCCGTTTTCACGGATCAAAATTGGGGACACGGCTCCGCAGTAAAAGCGTTCGCCGTTTTTAAGTTCGGGTAAACCTGTCAAAGTGACAGGCGCAACATTTGTTTGCATAAAAAATTTTTAAAGGCCAAGAAATTTTGTGAAAGAGGCAAGATTCCCCTTTTTCACTGTCAGAAGGATTATATCATATTTAAAATACATTGTCAAATAAGGCAAAACAGCCAAGTGGGACGTGCTATAGTAGAAAAACATGGACTCACAGTTTATACATCTCCACACACACTCCCACTATTCCCTCCTTGATGGAATGACCAAATTAGACCAGATGGTTTCAATAGCGAAAAAGCATAGGATGAGCGCCATTGCACTCACCGACCACGGAAATATGTATGGGGCAATTGAGTTTTACAAACTCTGTAAAAAAGAAGGTATAAAACCAATTATTGGTGTAGAGGCGTATTCAACAAGTGGTAAACGAGAAGATAGAACTGCTGTAGGAACTGAGAAAAGATACTACCACCTTACTTTACTTGCAAAAAATGAGACCGGTTATAAAAACCTCATGCGTCTGGTCACCATTGCCAACCTTGAAGGTTACTACTATAAGCCAAGAATGGATAAGGAAATACTTCGCGAGTATCACGAAGGAATCATTGCTCTTTCTGGATGTATGGGAAGTGAATTATCTCAGCTCGTTCTTTTGGATAACATCGAAAAAGCTCGTCAGTTAATACGCGAGTATCAAGATATTTTCGGGAAGGAAAATTATTTTATAGAAATTCAATCTCATCCTTCTGTCCCAAATGATAAAAAACTCCGTGACTCATTGGTTTCCCTAGGAAAAGAATTCGACATTCCGGTCGTTGCCACCCAAGATTCACATTATCCGTGTATTGATGACCATGATGCACACCACACACTCCTTGCAATAAATACTGGAGCAGAATCAAAGGCAGATTCTAAGTTTGAATTTTCTGATGATGATTTTTCTCTTATAGATGAAAAAACTGCGCGTGAATACTTTAAAGATACGCCTGGTGCAGTCGAAAATACAAAAAAAGTTTCTGATCTGTGTGAAGCATACGAAATTGAACTAGGAAAAGCATACTTTCCCCATTTTGAGATTGAAGACGGAAAAGATCCGGACGACAAATTAAAAGAACTTGCATATGCAGGTTTCCAATTTAGAAAACTTAATGAAACATCTGAGTACACAAAACGACTTGAATACGAACTCGGCATAATAAAACAGAAAGGATACGCAACATACTTTTTGGTTGTTGCAGATTTGCTACGCTTTGCTCGCGAACATGAAATTCTGACAAATATTCGAGGTTCAGTTGCTGGATCATTGACCACTTATCTTCTCGGAGTTACGAATGTACATCCATTTGAATACAATCTTCCATTCGAACGATTCTTAAATCCTGACCGCCCGTCACTTCCCGATATCGATATGGACTTTGCTGATAATAGACGAGACGAAATGATTGAATATGCAAAGCAAAAATATGGTGAGGACAAAGTTGCTCAAATTGGTACATTTGGAACCATGATGGCAAAAGGGTCCGTGCGTGATGTTGCTAGAGCACTTGGGTATCCATACGCAGTTGGAGATAAGATCGCAAGTATGATACCACTTGGTTCTCAAGGCATGCCA
Source organism: uncultured Candidatus Saccharibacteria bacterium (assembly GCA_964504455.1). Classification (GTDB taxonomy): domain Bacteria; phylum Patescibacteriota; class Minisyncoccia; order Phycocordibacterales; family UBA9973; genus CAZDDY01. The sequence continues at coordinate 1,856 of CAZDDY010000026.1, forward strand.
ATGACTATTGATAAGGCAATGGAGCTTATGCCTGAGCTCGCTCTCTCATACAAAAAAGATTCTGATACTAAAAGAATTATAGATTTAGCAAAAAAAATTGAAGGCTGTGTGCGCCATGTGTCAGTTCACGCAGCTGGCATTGTCATTGCACCTAAAGCACTCTATGAATTTACACCTATCCAACATGACCCTAAGGGGGGAGGTATTATCACTCAGTATGATATGTACCAAATTGAAGATGTTGGATTACCGAAGTTTGACTTCCTTGGAATTAGAAACTTGGCAATTCTTAAAGATGCAGTCGATTTAGTTAAGCACTTGAGAAATTTTCAAATTGATCTTGAAAATATTCCTCTTGATGACAAAAAGACTTTTGAGCTCCTCTCCCATGGAGAAACTGAAGGCTTATTCCAGCTAAATGGATCCGGGATGACAGCATTTTTGAAACAACTAAAGCCAAGCACTATTCACGATATCAATGCGATGGTTGCTCTCTATCGACCAGGACCAATGCAATTTATTCCTCAATATATCGAACGAAAACACAAGCCACAGCTTGTTAGATATCTTGATCCGCTCCTCGCACCAATACTTGAACGAACGTATGGAATTTTGGTTTATCAAGACGATCTCCTTGAAATCGCAAGGACAATTGCTGGCTACACATGGGGAGAAGTAGATAAATTTAGAAAGGCAGTAGGAAAAAAAATTCCAGAAGAAATGGCTGCACAAAAAGAAAAATTTATTGATGGTTGCATTGAACACTCAAAATGGCCGAAGAAAAAAGCAGAAGAATTATGGACGTGGATAGAGCCTTTCGCTGCATATGGATTTAACAAAGCACACGCTGCAAGTTATGGCCGTGTTGCCTATCAAACAGCATACATGAAAGCTAACTTTCCGGTTGAATACATGACGGCAATTTTGACTGCAGAATCTGGAGAAATAGAAAAAGTAGCAAATATTATTGAGGAATGCAAAATAATGAAAATTGAAGTGCTTCCTCCCGATATAAATGAAAGTTTCGGCGGTTTTACCGTCATCGATAACGGAGAAACAAATACAGATTCAAAATCAAAAAGAGGTATTATTCGATTTGGTCTCCACACTATAAAAAACCTTGGTGCTGATATTACTGATGCAATTATCTCAGAAAGAAAAAAAGGGGGACCATTTACTTCGATTGGAGATTTTTTAGATAGAATAAAACACAAAAATTTAAACAAGAAGTCTCTTGAAGCGCTTATTCAATCTGGAGCAATGGATTCGATTGGTGATAGAGGTGAACTTTTTGGCAATATTGAAAATATGCTTACATACAATAAAGCATCTGATAAGGATAAAGACCAACTTTCGTTGTTTGGAGACACTCCAGAATTATTTAACACTAGTTTTACTCTTGAGAAAGTTCCTTCCATTGATCAAAAAACAAAGCTTTCTTGGGAAAAAGAATTACTTGGTTTGTATGTATCAGGACATCCTCTTGATTATCTTAGAGAAAAAATTGAGAAAAATGGCATGTCGATTACGACACTAAAAGAAACACTCTCTCCAGGCATGCCAACAGTATTTGCAGGTATCATTGAAGATGTACGATTTGCATTTACAAAACAAAACAAAAAAATGGCCTTTGTGAAGGTTGCAGATTATGCAGCAAGTATAGAGTTTGCCCTCTTCCCTACTTTAGTTAAAGAACACGAAGAATTACTCCAAAAAGAAGCGATCGTGGCAATACGGGGACGTATTGCTGAAAGAAACGGACAAAAAACAGTTACTGTTGAAGGAATAAAAGCTTTATAAATCTAAATAAGTACAACCACTTACTTTTGAAGTATCACTGTTGCAATATTTTGAAGTTTATCGCAATCAAGGAGAAATGTAGCAGGGAGTGAAGATGAAGAAAGTTCAACAATCTTAAAACCATATGCTTTAACGGTAAAAGTGCTCCCTAACTTAAAGGTATGAGGAATGGGTGATCTATTATCAACCATAATTGTTACAGGATTTTTATACGTAAGTATTCCAGGTGTTGCTTGGCATTGTTGATTTACTTGTATTATACGATTCTTGTATTTTACAAGTGCTTGTTGGTATGTAAGTGAAGCTGATGAAGTAGTTGTTTTTGTGTTTTGCTCTTCAGTGGTAAGTTCTTGGTTCTCTTGTGGTAACGGCGGGATGATATCAGAGATATTTGTAGCCTTCTTCTTTGCAATAACCATAATAAGAAGAACAACAACTATAAAGCCTACAATCATCCAAACTGCCATTTTATTTTTTTTCTTTTCCATGTTTCTTTCTGTTTTCTTGCCTTAGGGCTAATACTAATTACGGTGCCTTATCTACATACAGTATATCATCACGCTATCTGTTTACCGATACATATAGTATGGGTATGTGTAGTTGTATGAATAACCATACTCTGGATAATATGTGCTCGTATAACCACCATTATAAGGAAGTGAAGGTGAGTATATTCTTGGTGATGCTACATAAGAATACCCTTGATACATTGGTACCCCTGGCTCATAGATAACCGGTTCTGCAATATATGAATAGCCATACATACCGTATCGTCCTCCGCTCCCGTAGTATGGGTATCCAGACTGGGAACCATAGGCATAAAAACCAGAAAATGAATGATAATAATTATAGGGATTTGAATAATATGAATCGTAATTTGGACATCCGTAACATGCAAAGGAGGCCTCAGGAGCACTAAAAAACAAAAATCCCGTAAAGATAATTACGATAGAGAATATGTACTTTTTCATATTATTCTTCATATTTTGTATACTACACCTTTTGGTAGACATGTAAATAGGACCACTTTTTAAATAAAAGTAAATGCGTGGCCCATCTTATTTCCTCTTCCTGTTCGTCCAATACGATGAATATAGGTATCATATGTTGACGGTACATCATAGTTTATAACGTGAGTGATATCACTGATATCAATACCACGAGCTGCAACATCTGTTGCAATAACAATATGAATTGTTCCATCTTCAAGTGCCTTAACTGCTCGAGCTCTTTCTCTGTTTCTCATATCACCATGAAGCGCCAGGGCTTTGAACCCGCGTGCTCGTAACTCTTTTGCGAGCTCATCTACACTTCTTTTCATTTCTCTAAAAATTAAAACCTTCTTAAGCTCAGGACGGATTAATAAATCATGAAGCATGTCAATTTTTTTTGATTTGTCTGCAACACGAATAACATCTTGTTCTACTGAGCTTGCTGTATCACGTGTCTTCACACTAATTGATACTGGATCCTTTAGAAAATCATGGCACAGCTTTTTAATTTCTGGTGAAAGGGTCGCAGAAAAAAAGAATCCCTGCCTCTCTTTTGGTATAAGACCTAAAATGTATCTCATATCGTCCACAAATCCCATATCAAGCATTCGATCTGCTTCATCAAGCACCACAGAACCAAAGTGACTCATCGCAAGTTTTTTCTTATTTATTATATCTTTCACTCTTCCAGGAGTACCAATCACAACATGGACGCCTCTTTCGAGTTCTTTTATTTGTTTAAGAATCGGAGCCCCGCCAACACAGGAAACGGAATATAATTTCATACCTTTTGTAAAGGCTTTGAATTCTGTCTCAATTTGGAGTGCTAACTCTCGTGTTGGGGCAAGAATAAGGGCATAATGTTTTCTGTCATCTACTAATTTATTTATTATCGGAATAAGAAAAGCTGCAGTTTTGCCTGTACCTGTTGATGCAATACCAATAACATCTTTACCTGAAAGTGCTACAGGAATTGCCTGATCTTGAATTGGTGTTGGGATAATAAGACCCTTTTCTTGCAAATTTCTTGCGAGATCTGCGTGAACATTAAAGTCGGCAAATGTATTTTTTGGTACATACTGTTGTTCGGTCTTTTGTATTGCCTTATTAATATAAAGCTTTTCGTTGATAACATCTGCTCTGAAACCCTTCCTTCTTCCTCCCCCACCAACTCTTCTTTTGCCAGATGAAAATGGTGCTCTTCGCTTAGAAAAGCCACCGCTAAATGAGCGTTTCTTACTTCCACTAAAAGATTTCTTTGCTCCGCTTCCTTGCGGACTATAACGTTTATACATATTGTGTTTGTGCTCCGCGTATCACCTGACGTGCACAAATTACTACACAAAATGATATTTAGAGATAATTAATAACAAATTGAGAATAGCATTTATAGAGACTTTTGTCAATATCTTTTTATTTAGTAGACATCTTGAAAACTCTAAAAAAATGATTTGTCTTTGGAAACATTAGTAAAAAGAATGTTGTATCCATGATAAGTATGTAAACTGGAAAGCCGAGATGTAAAAAAGAATACGTATTTAATGTCAAAAGCGCAATTAAACTATTCCCTATCCCACATAAAAATGCACGGTAACTTTCTGTTTCAGGATACCTATATGCTTTTACTAAAGTAGGAATACCTGCAGCAAGATCTGCAGTGATTAAAAGCAGTACTGAGATAATTGCATTTGATGTAACTAACCAAAAAACCAAGGCTACAATAGATAAAACTCCGCAGATAATATCAAACACTGACACTTTCCAATAACTCTGTTTGTTTACAAAAGAAAAAATAAATACAAGTAGAGGTGCAAAACCAACACTAAATGTTAATACATTTACCCAGCCAATACCTGCCTCTCTTTGAACAACAAAAGCAATCAAGGGCGCAAGTGCCCACAAAAACCATGTAACTTTATTTGGTTTTGTTTTACCTTTTAATACATCCCTGATGTATGTTGAAATACCAAATAAGTTTAGCGCTAATCCGAGAAGTACAAACTGTGCAGGAATCATAAGGACTATTTTATCATTTACGAAGATATATTGCTTGCAAAAGTAGCTTTTTTAAGTAAAATAAAGTGGCGCAGAAAAAGCGCCTTTTAATTTAGTAATATTGCGGGGTAGAGAAGAGGTATCTCGCAAGGCTCATAACCTTGAGGCACCCGTTCGATTCGGGTCCCCGCAACACTCGGCACGTGACATGCCTACAAACTTGTCAGGGGTCGATTATTTAGAAGTCGGCGTAGCTCAGTCGGTTAGAGCGTGGGACTCATAAGCCCAAGGTCGGTGGTTCGATTCCACCCGCCGACACATACAGACTAAAACCAGTAGTTTGTAAAAAATATTGCAGCGGTAGCTCAACTGGTTAGAGCACCCGCCTGTCACGCGGGAGGTTGCGGGTTCAAGT
>CAZDDY010000027.1:0-2135 GCA_964504455.1 uncultured Candidatus Saccharibacteria bacterium
GGGGTTTTTATTTACAAAATATATATATAGACGTATGATTATTTTGACACTTACTCTTACAAAAGAATAACTTATGAAACCTGACTGTCAGTTTCTTGTAATCATTCAAGATTTAAACCCGAACGGTCGTTTTAATGATCCAGAGTATGATCATAAGCTAAGAGAGTCTTTGGATAAAGATAGAAATAATATCGAGCTACTGATCATTCCTCCATACACTGACCCGATATCATTTATTGAAGAAGTATGGAAAACGTACAATATCAAAAAAATTGAAAAAGTTTTCGTAGTAACCAGCCCAACAATACCAACCACCTGGAAAGGTAAACACGGCAAGGAACCAGATTTTGAGAAAATACGCCTCTCTGTGGATGTCTGCAGAGACCTAAAGGCTCAACTAAGAAGTGAAAAATTAATCTGGATTATAAGAGATCGTGTTGTCTCTGCTAAAGAAGGTGATCCAACTCAAGGATATGAATATATTGATTTTTTTGTAAATGAACCAAATTCCATTGAAAGACCAACACCGCTGAAATTGTTTAATATGCTAAGGAATGAAGAATTTGTCCAACTCGTGGTCGAACTTATGGAACCTCAAAAACCTCTGAGATTTTTTTAAAAATACCTAAGGGCCAGAAAAGGCCCTTTTTTTATTATTATTTGACTAAAGCCTTAAAAAAAGGTACATTTCTCGCATGGTAACTCCCTTCTTTGTCCCTTTTAAAGTGTTGAGTTACACGGCAGTTTTGTCTTGAAGGAAAGAATAAATAATCAAATACGCGCCTCTCAGGTACGCGTTATAGATGATGTTGGTGGAAACTTGGGTATTATGCCACTTGCTAAGGCCCTTGAAGAAGCTTCTTCACGCGGAGTTGACCTAATTGAAATAGGGCCAAACGCCCAACCACCAATTGTAAAATTGATGGAATTCGGAAAATATCAGTACCTTGAAGCAAAAAAGCAAAAAAAAATGAGAGCTGGTGCAAAACCAACTGAAACTAAATCAGTGCAGGTCAAGGTTGCAACTGGTGATCACGATTTGGAACTCAAGGCCAAGAAAGCCTCTGAATGGTTAAAGGAAGGCCATAGAATCAAAGTTGAACTATATCTTTCAGGACGTACGAAGTACATGGACGAGAAATTCTTGAAAGAAAGGTTAGACAGAATGCTTCATTTGATTACTGAGAATTTCAAAATTGCTGAACCAGCAAAGAAAAGTCCGAAGGGTCTTATGCTGACAATTGAACGGGACACAAAGAAAAAAGAGTAAATATATGAAAACAAATAAATCACTCACAAAGAGAATAAAAATAACAAAAAATGGCAAGATGCTTTCACGAAAGCCAGGTTTTAATCATTTCAATGCAAAGCAATCTCGCTCAAAACAACTCGCTGGTAAAAAAGCGGTTGAATTTTCAATGGACAATAAAACACGAAGTCGGATGGTTCCTTACAACTAGTCGGGTAAACCTTATAAGTAATTTTCATATCTGTAAAACATGACACGAGTAAAACGAGGCGTTATAAAACAAAAGAAGCGCCGAAATCTTCTAAAAACAACTAAGGGCTATCGATTCGGTAGAAGTACAAAGGAAGCGCAAGCACGTGATGCAACATACCACGCCGGTGCATATGCTTTTGCACACCGACGAGACAAGAAAAATGACTTTAGAAAACTTTGGAATGTCAAAATTAGTGCTGCATCAGTTTCTTTAGGTATCTCTTATAGTAAATTAATTGGCGCATTGAAAAAGCAAAACATTGAGCTCGACAGAAAAATTCTTGCTCAGATTGCAATGGAATCTCCAGAAACATTTTCTAGACTCCTTTCAAAAGTAAAATAAAAATCCCCCGATTGGGGGATTTTTATTTTCAGAGAGTATATACATTTAAAAATCTATCTTTATAGTTTCAACTTTTGTTGGAGCATATGTATCAACCCCTAAATATTCTCGAATACGTTGAGCTAGGAAGAATGAAGATTTTGGTTCTCCCATGGCAAGAAAAACTTTTTTTAGTTTCTTTTTTGCTCCCTCAACAAAAAGAAGTAAGTGGTCTGAGTCTTTGTGCCCAGAATAACCTGATATTTTTTCCACTCGTGCTCGCATCGGCACTTCTTGTCCCATAATCCAAAG
>CAZDDY010000027.1:2235-6716 GCA_964504455.1 uncultured Candidatus Saccharibacteria bacterium
CTGATATTTTTTCCACTCGTGCTCGCATCGGCACTTCTTGTCCCATAATCCAAAGAGTTTTTTGTCTTTCTTCTATGCGCCTTCCAAGACTTCCGACTGTCTGGTACCCAATTATGAGTATTGTATTATTTTCGTTTGGAAGATAATTATGTTCGTGGTGAAGCACTCTCCCTCCCATAGACATGCCGGAGCCTGCAATGATAACTTTTGGCGGCGGAGCTTCAAGAATATCTTTTGATGACTGCGTTTCAAGTGTTTCTCGAAGACCAGGAAAAGAAAATATGTCATCCCCTGCTCTAATCTGACTCTGAGCGGCGTCATTCAAATAATGCGTATATTTTTTATATACTTGTGTCACGTGAATACCAAGGGGCGAGTCAAGATAAACTGGCATTGGTGGAATCTTTTTATTTTCAACTAAATCATCAAGTTCAAACAATATTTCTTGGCTTCGTTCAAGAGAAAATGTTGGAATAACTAACGTCCCTTTTCTGTTGTAATTTGCCATAACAACCTCTTGAAACTTGTCCTTTCGTACTTCTCTATCTTCATGATTACGGTCGCCATACACTGACTCCATGAGCATATAATCAATGTCTGAAACCACTTCTGTATCTTTTAGTATTGGTGAGGGGGAATTTCCTAAATCACCGGTAAAAAGAAATTTCTGTCCATTTCTCGAGAATTCAATCATGGCTGAACCAAGAACATGTCCTGCATCTCGGAAAACTGCAGTTATCCACGTCGGCAATGCAACTGGCTCATGATATTCAAAACCTTCCCATAATGAGAGCGCTTTTAGTACTGCTTCTTCTGTATATATTCTATCGAGATCATATTCATGAGAATGACCTAGAATGTGAGCCGTATCTAAGAGCATAGGTAATGCTAAATCTTTCGTTGCATTTGTTGAATAAATTGATCCATGAAAACCATCAAACAAAAGTTTTGGTATACGCCCAATGTGATCAATATGTGCATGAGTAATAAAAAGTATGTCTATTGTTTTCGGATCATATGGAAACGGATCCCAGTTGACTGGGTCAGCAATATGAGAACCCTGCGTTAAGCCACAATCTATAAGACAGCGAAGTGTTTTGCCTGGATTGTTTGGATCAGAAATCTCAAATAAAAAATTTGCACCAGTTACAGATCCAACACCGGCACAAAAAGTAAGTCGGGAAAATAATTTTTCGGATGCCATTATGTATTAGAGTATACGATATTTTACCCTTTTCGAATAGGATATGATTTTAGTAAAAGTAAATACGCAAAAATGCTTCCAGCTAAATCAAAGCCAAGGTCTGACAGCGAATCAAGCCAATTTGTATGTGTTGATTTAAAAAGAACATCCATACTTGCTTCAAAGATCTCCCAACCTAATCCAACAACAAATGATGCCAATAAAAAGAGTAAAAAAACTTTGGTGTGTTCTACATTGTAGAACTTTGGAGCAACATACAAAATTAAAAAACCCACAAATAAGCCCCCAAGAAAATGCATAGGCATATCAAACCACCAAAATATCCAAAAAAGTCCAAAAAGATGAGCAATAATAGTAAAGAAAAACAAAAACCACACCAGTTGAAGCATCATTTTACCAATATGTTTTTTAAATCCTGTACTATCAAACGTATCTTCCATATGTGAAGTATAAATAAAAAAACGCGCCTAAGATAGGCGTGCTCTTTTTAGGACTATCGACTGAGCTATTACCTTAGCAAAGCCCAAGTGGGTTCCGTGTATTTCATACCAAGGTATTAAATAACGTCGAATCCCGAATACGTACTGTTCTAAGTAATACTTATTCGATAATCCTACTTAAAGTATACGTACAGGAAAACTCTTTGCAACATCATTTTTTAAAAAAACACATATTTGACGGTTCGGCAACGTACATGGTCTTAAAAACCATCTTTCTGTTTCACTCTGATTTCGAAATCTAAAAATTTTTCTTTATTTTTTTCAACAAAATCAAAAGTTATATCTTCTGGTGCAATTTGTATGAAATTAAATATAGAAATTTCTAGTCTTTTCGCTAATTCTTTGCTTTCTATATCTTCTATACCGTAGCGAACTTCAATATCTTTCATCCTTTCTTCAAAGGAGAGCACGCCTTTTAGTCCTACCCGTAGATCGCTATATTTAAGAATCATTTTTTCGAGTGAAGCATCGAGAATTTCCCCAAGGTACCTAAATTCAAACCGATGAAGTAAATCTTTTACAGACGTGGAAACGTTTATCTCCTCAAGTATGGCAGCTGTTGCTATGTCACTTTCTATTCCATACTCTCTTTTGTAATAATCTTGTACTGATTGCCAATACACAAGATCTTTGTGTCCAAGTTTTAAATATGTATTTTCGAGAGTAAGTGGAGTTTTTAAAATATTTCCTAAATCATGAAGCAAGGCCCCTTCAATGACTGCTTGTGTATCGAGTGGTATCGTGCAATTTTCCATGATAATCTCTGAAACGCAGGCAACACGAAGCATGTGTTCCTGAAGTGAAGGAATTATTTTATATTTTTCATATATATCTCTAGCCTTCATGAGAGAATTTCAAAATCCCCTTTCGGGGATTTTGATTTTTATTCATCTACACCAAATCTTTTATAATCAAACGTTTTTATATCACCGAACCAGTGTTTAATTTCATGTTTTGCTTCTTCTGGTGTTTCAGAACAATGCACTATGTTCATGACTGCTCTTTTTTCCATATTTGCAAGTGCTGGTGAATCGATAGAATAATCTCCTCGTATTGTTCCCATCTCAGCGAGGTACGGCATTGTTGGACCTGCAATCTTTCTCACAACATCAACAGCGTGAACTCCTTGCACAACCATTTTCACAAGTGGTGCTGAAGTCATGTAATCAATAAGCCATTTTCGAATTTCTGGACCAATGTCTTTTGCCTCTGATGTTCCAAAATCTTTAAGGAGGTCAAAGCCATATTTTTCATATGTGCTAATTGTTTTTTGTCCAAGTCTTGTAATCCATTCTTCATTCTTCGGATAATGAGTGTCTATCAGTTCGTGAGAAGGTTGGAACATTTCAAGGGCAACGATTTTTAAATCTCGTTGTTCAAAACGTCTAATAACCTCCCCAATTAAGCCTTTTCGTACGCCGTCTGGCTTAAGCATGACATATGTTTTTTCTTCTTTTACGTGCATATCTACAAAAAATAGCCCTTTCGAGCACTGATTATCTAATACCAGTACACTTTAGCAACAAAAGGTGTATCTGACAAACAATGTGCGTATTGCTACTTTTTGCTTCTCTATTGAACGCCCTTGTATCTTGCCAATATTTCAGATTCAACCTCGTCTCGTGGGCGACCGAATTTCAGATATGAAAGCTCTTTCAGTTCGTCAACAATCTCTGGGTTACCTTTTGGTGGTGGGAAAGCTCTAATGTTAAACGGCTTCACGGGCACACCTTTAACCAAGATTTTTAGATACGCGTTGAAATTCTCGAGTTTTATTATATCGCTTGGGGTAAAAACTGGTTCAAATTGTTTTGCAAAGACTTCAGCGTTCTCTGGAGACACTCGATACACTGCCATAGAACCTACGTTTCCAAATACTGCATTTTTAATATTTTCTTCAAGCTGTTCGATATACTGATGGGCAATATTAAGAGAGAGTCTATACTTGCGGGCTTCAGACAAAATGGTGGCAATCGAGTCAGTAGTAACATTTTGGAACTCATCAATATACAAGTAAAAATCATTCACTTGCCCCTTCCCCAAAATATCTACCCGAGAAAGCGCTGCCATGGTGATTTTTCCAACGAGTACGAGTCCGATAAGGTTTGCATTTATATCACCTAGTCGTCCTTTTGAAAGATTCACTAAAAGGATTTTTTTATTGTCCATGATTTCTCGGAAATTAAATACAGACTTTTCTTGAGAAACAACGGGACGCATAATATCGTTTGAGATAAATACATCAAACTTGTTTGTGATATATGGTACAAAGTTTGCAAGAGATTGTTCGCCAGTAGTTTTTTCGGCATTTTCCCAAAATTGCTTGATGATTGGATTTTTACAGCGAGAAAGTTTTAAATCACGAAAAGCTTTATCAGCGAGCACTCGTCCAATTTCAAGAAGTGTCATGCCACTTTCAGGATCTTCCATGACAAGAAGTGCTGAATTTCTAAAGTACTGTTCAAAAGCTGGACCTCCTGCAACCTTCATATCAAAAAGTTTATTGAAAATTGCCAATAATTCATTTACAACAAATGTCTTTTGTTCAGGATATTTTGGATCATACTCAAGCATATTAAGTCCCATGGGGCGTGCAGTGTACGCTGGGTCAAAGTAAATAACATCATCAATTCTCTCAGGAGGTATATTCGCCAAAATATCAGCCAAATCTGATCCGTGTGGATCTATGAAACATACTCCATCACCATTTTTAATGTCTTGAATTATCATATTTTTGAGTATGGTTGTTTTACCTGTTCCCGTTTGACCAATAACAT
>CAZDDY010000028.1:0-6363 GCA_964504455.1 uncultured Candidatus Saccharibacteria bacterium
TGGCTCATTTGTCAAAGTTGGAAAGATACTCAATTCCTTTCTATACTTTAAATATGGAATATCATGTTGATACAGAATATCTAACACTTCTTGAGAAGTTGCTTACAGAAGGAACTGAGAAGGGTGACCGGACTGGAACAGGCACGAAAAGTATTTTTGGTTACCAGATGCGATTTGATTTATCAAAAGGGTTTCCACTACTCACTACAAAGAAAGTTCCTATCAAATCTATCATTCACGAGCTTATATGGTTTCTCCGTGGCGATACCAATTTAAAATATCTTGCTGATAATAATGTGCATATTTGGGACGAATGGCCTTATAAGGCATATCTCTTAAGAAACAATATACCTGTCCCAAAAATTGGAAGCGATGAATGGAATACTGGTATAAAAGAGTTTATTGAAAAAATAAAAAATGATGAAATCTTTGCAAAAGAGTATGGAAACTTAGGACCAATCTATGGGTATCAATGGCGAAATTGGCCAGCACCAAATGGCAAGCATATTGATCAGCTAAAAGATGTTATTGAACGGATCAAAACAAACCCAAATGATCGACGGCTGATTGTGTCTGCGTGGAATGTCGCTGATATAGAGGAAATGGCAAAGGCAGGTCTTCCTCCATGCCATTGTCTATTTCAATTTTATGTAGCAAATGGAAAACTTTCGTGCCAGCTCTACCAAAGAAGTTGTGACACATTTTTGGGAGTGCCATTTAATATTGCATCATATTCCCTCCTTACCATGATGATTGCACAAGTCACTGGACTTGAAGCTGGTGAATTCGTCTGGAGTGGTGGAGATGTCCATTTGTATATAAATCACATTGAACAAGCACAAATACAGTTGACTCGAAAAAATGACTTGCGACCAATGCCGACAATGAAAATTAACCAGCAGATAAAAGATATAGAAAAATTTACAATTGATGATTTTGAGCTCATTGACTACAACCCACATGAAGCAATAAAAGCACCAATTGCAGTATAAAAAAACTCCTTGCTAGGAGTTTTTTGATCTATATATTTTGTATCTTTGTTACTGAACTAATGAACTGTTTAGTGTATAGCTTGGATTCATGCGAAATTTCTCTTTAATAAAATCCGTATGATCTTTTGGCAATTTCTTTTGAACCGCACATGATGGTAAGCTCCGTAAAATCTGCTCAATCTGGGTGCTTATCTCATTTTCCACATCCACTGCTTCTGCCTCATTTAAGACCCTCGGACTACATTTCAAGAATTCGATTTTTTCAACAACTGAGATGTTTTCATACCGGTGACACTTGCAGATTGGGCAATATACCCCTTCTGAAGTAGTTTCAACATCAACCGTTACTTTGATGTCTGCGAACGAATGGGGCTCACTTTCAAGAATCCCCATCCTCCGTAAATTTAATAAAAGTTTCATTATTCAAGCGTTTGCCCTTACTTTACGAGCAAATTAAGAATAAGTCAAAGTAGCGATTTTTAGGACAATCTACTACCATTGTAGATATGATACTCTCACTCATTGCTGCAATTGGTGAAAATCGAGAATTAGGCAAAGATGGCAAGCTACTATGGTACTTACCTGATGACTTCGCCTATTTTAAGAAAGTGACAACAGGCCACCCCGTCATTATGGGAAGAAAGACATATGAGGCAATTGGCAAGCCTCTTCCGAATAGAGAAAATGTTGTTATTACAGGAGACAGGGATTACGCAAAAGAAGGTATTACTGTGGTACATTCCGTACCTGAGGCACTTGCACTCTTTGATAACCAAGACAGAGAAGTGTTTGTGATTGGAGGAGCGCAAGTATATGCACAAGCACTTCCGCAAGCAAGCAATCTATATCTCACACATGTTGAAGGATCTTTTGAAGCAGATACGTATTTTCCAGAATACATAGATGACGGGTGGGACAAGGTTTGGGAAGAACGACACGAGAAAGATGAGAGGCACAATTTCTCGTTTACATTTACCAAGTATGAAAAAAAGCGAAACTAACTGTTTCGCTTTTTGATTTTTTTGCTTTTTATTCGGCATCAACGGTATAAAGTGACAGCTCGTCAATCTTCTTTACCACATATTCCCAGTCTCCTTTAAGCTGGCCAACCTTACCATTATTTTGATTGTACTTGTATCCCCGATCAAAAAGAATGTGGTGCCACGGTGCTCTGGCAACTGAGGATAACCGCGGGTTATCATCAATGAGGTAATTTCCATTAAACATTCTTTTGTCTTCAATGGGATAGAGCGGTGGAGCATCCTTCCCGAAATGCTTCAGGAGGTAATTCTTTTTTTCCATGACCACCCGGATCCAGGTGTCAGTGCGAATGCGAAGACTGTTTTGAAAAAAACGCTCAAGCTCATGATCAACTTCCATAATCGGTACCGTCACGCAGTAGAGTCTGTGCCCCATATCACGAAGAGCTTGTATGCCCCAGGCTGCTTTCTCCATTAAAGGCATGTCGGTATAGAACCCAGGCTTCGGGTTTACATAAATTGATCGTACTGCTTCGCGGAATTCTTCCGGATAATTATATGAACATTCCCAGTGTTCAGCTTTCACTGCCGGAATATATCGCAATGTACCTTTAAACACATTATTCCATTCTCTCAAGAATGGAGAATTCGGTCCTTCCCAGTTATTTGTCACCATATCGAAATCTATTCCGATATCAAGAATACGTCTTTGAGCCATACTATGAAATTTTAAGCTTTATTTTCTCACTCAGATTACAAGCAAAAAGAGGTTGCGTCAAATGGTCATGTAAGAAAAGAGTTGCTATAGTTTTGACATGATTCTCTCAGACACTGAGATACTAAACTGCATTGAAAAAGGCGAAATCGTAGTGAAACCTTTCGATGTCTCAAATATGGGTGGCAACTCCTATGATGTCCATCTTTCAAAACATTTGGCTGTGTATGTCGACGAAGTACTTGATGCAAAAAAACATAACCAAATAAAACACTTTGAAATACCTCCTGAAGGATTTGTGCTTGAACCTGGGAAACTCTATTTAGGTTCCACAGAGGAATATACCGAGACACATAAACATGTTCCCTTCCTTGAAGGAAAATCTTCAACTGGCCGTCTTGGTATTGATATTCACGCAACTGCAGGAAAGGGAGATGTCGGATTTTGTGGCTACTGGACTCTTGAAATCTCAGCCTCTCATCCAGTGCGAATTTATGCTGGTATGCCTGTCGGACAGCTTATTTATTACAAAGTAGAAGGACCAGTAGAGAGAATTTACTCAAAAAAAGCTTCAGCGAAATATTCACATCAAGAACATCTGCCGAAAGAATCAATGATGTGGAAGAACTTTCAAAAATAAAAAGCCAGGGAGTTTCCTCTGGCTTATATTTCTAAAAGATTTTTTGATTAGAAAATTATATTTTTTGTTGTTAATTGTCCATTTGGTGTAATAATTCTGATGAACTTTTGACCGAACGGTAGTTTTATTTCTTCGTGAGATCCTACGATCTTTTGATATACTATTCTTCCGTCTGAGAGATACACTGACACAGAGCTTCCTGGGGTGATATTTGATATGTACACCCTACCTTGTCCAAGAGTCTGAAATGTAGGTTCTTGTTTTTTGCCCAGGCTCACCCTAATTACGGGCGAGTATTTGCCGTTTGGAAGTTTTATACGGTAGTAATTTATACTGGCGGGTTGCTGGTCTATGTATGTGTACTCATACTTGGTCTGATCATTCGGAATTTGGCCGATAGATACAAACTGATTATTTTGTATCGACTTCTCAATAACAAAATCTGCGGTCTCGCCATTATTTTCAACTTTCCAGGAAAGTTTTACTTTACCTCCTGCTTCAACACCGTTAAACGAAATAAGTTTGGTTGGTAGTGTACTTCCTTCAGGTTGGTATGCAATAAACCCTGCAACATTTCCATCTTGAATTCTGAAAAAACCTGATGCGTAGAAAGTTGTCTGTATCGGATCGTAATAAAGTAAGTCAATCTCTTCAGCCCCTGTTGCAAATAACCCTTGCGATTGAACTTGAAAATTCTGGCCATCCCAATAACCCAAATTATCAATATTGTCTGGATTGGAAACAGGTGGAATGCCAACTGTTGTATATGATCCTCCAACATAAACTCTACTACCATTTGTTGCAGTGCTTATTCCTGCCATGTATAAACCGCCCTTAACTGGAAGCCAAATACTATCTACTGTTTTCATAATTCCTGGGGAAAAGACTGTAGCTTGTCTATAGTTTCCCACTGCAAAGACCGTATCTCCTTTTCCACAGAAATCAAAAACGTTTCGATTCGCTTCAACGGGCATTGGATGAATTTCAACTCCATCCCAAACTGCACAATTAGATACATGTCGATTATTTATTGAATCCATCAACCCGCCTATATATAAATAATTGTTTTTAGAAAACAACTTTGAAACTTTTATGGCTGCTGGATTACAATTTAAACAACCTTGTATTTGGATCGGCATTTCACTTGTAATGCCATTATTAATTTGGCCAAAATTTTTAACATACACATTATTTATTGAATCAACTTTCTGTCCTGCGAAGGTAATCTTATTTTGATACAAGGTCATTGTTCTAATTTTTCCAGTAGATGCAATGGTCGCATAGGGATCCCAGGTATCAGTATTTTCGTTCCAATATAGAATACCGTAATGGATATTATTCATAAGAAAATGTCCTCCTATAAACAAACTATCATCCTTGACCAAAGAACATTCCGGTGCCTCCGGAAGTATTCCAGCACCTTGATAATTACCAGCACCAGTGCATCTAACAACATATGTCACTGCAAGTGATCCAGCTTGAGTAAACGACCCAAAAACCCAAATCCAATTGCCGAAACGAATAATAGATTTTGCAGGTGCATTCAATGGCCCGCCTGGAAGTGGTTGCCATGAAGGCTGACTTCTAGCGACAAAAAATGCCAAGAGAAGAAACAAGAAAACTGATAACTTTTTCATAATTGAAGTTTTAAATTTTTAAGGTTATGTCAAGTTAATTATAGAAAATATTAGTGTAAATAAAAATCCCCAAAGGGATTTTTATTATTTTGAAAGTCTGGTTATTTCAGCTTGGAATTGCACTTCGGCTTCTGGCTGAAGTTTTATTGCCTCTTTCCAAGTAGAAATTGCTATATTTTTCTCATTATTATTTTCAGCAATTCTTGCAAAGGTTGTAACAAGATTTACCTTTGTTGTTGAATTCACCACCTTTAATCCTTCTTGATAAATTTTTTGTATTTCAAGGAATGTTGCAGTAGTTTTTTGGTCCATTAAATCTAATTTCCATTTCCAGTAATCAGTAAAACTTGGATTTATTTCAATAGCTTTACTTAAAGAGTCTATTGCGTTAATCCACTTACTTTGAGCAGTATACACTGTATACATTCCTGCATATGCCGAATCAGATTTATTGTAAGATAAAGCTTCATTGTAATAAGCAAGAGATTTTTCATAATCCTTTACGATAAAAGCTTCTCTTGCATTACTCATTGCTATATTAAACTCTTTTTTATTCGGCTGCAAAAATTCTGTTGTTACTGACGTCTCTTTATTTAATCCATTTTGATCTACTGTATTGGGTTGACTATCCGGTTGAAGATCTACTTGTTCCTGAACTAGTTTATTATCAGTATTTTTCACAACAAAAAAATATATACCCAAAACGATTACGATTACGATACTTACTATTAATTTTATTTTTTGTTTATTTTGCATTGTTTAATTATAATAACTTACTAATAAAAAAACAAAAACCACCCCGAAGGGTGGTTTTTGCCAACTAAGTATTCTTTAGGGAATTACTTATTCAAACTCTAACTAGTTTTTAGAAAGTGTTTGTGAATCTGTTGGAAGATTCTTTACGAGGAAACCATTGTTCCAGTCAAGAGTTGTTTCATCATGACTAGCTGCTGAAACATCTGTCCATGTGAATGTAGATGTTGTAGCAGCAACCGTAGCATAAGCAGCTGGAGCTGCAAATGAAGAAGGTTGAGCAATACTTACGTTGAGGTTATCACCTGATACGAATGTACCTGCAGTAACAACTTTCAAGACATAAGTCTTAGCGCCACTGATTTGTTGCTCATTTGTAGCAACGAATTCAATGCCACCGGCTACGTCGTTATCAACTTCAATACTTCCTGTGAATGTAGCTGTACCAGCAATTTGTGTGTTGGTGTCTGCATCCCAGAGAGTAGGAGTAGCAAGAGTGTCTGTACCACCCATAGCTCGAGTAACTGTGAAGATTAATTTCTTCCATCCGATTGTACCAGAACCATTTGTGTTGATTGTGAACTTAGAAGCAGTAACTGTACCTGTGCTAAGCACTGAAGTAGGCAATGTTACGTTTGTGATCGTT
>CAZDDY010000029.1:0-6128 GCA_964504455.1 uncultured Candidatus Saccharibacteria bacterium
CATAAAAAACAATTCCAAAAAAAAGAATAGGAACAAATGTGACAAGAAAGATATTTTTCATCTAGGTTTGATGAGTGTTGCAGAAATGTGCACTACGTCCAGCTACAACAATCCGTTTAATTATACCCTTACATCCTTTCTTTTGACACTTTTTGTTTGTGAGTCTGTAGGCATTGTGATGATGGTTAAATCTTCCTGGCTGCCCATCGATATTTCTATAGTCACTCGTTGAGTCGCCTTTAAAATTGATTCCCTTTTTTAGTACTTTCCTCATTGCTTGAAACAGTAATTTAAATTCTTCATTTGTTATATCTTCGGGTTTCCTTAAGGGATGAATGTTTGAAAGCCACAACATTTCATCAGAGTAGATATTTCCAATGCCTGCTATCACATGCTGGTCTAAGAGAATTTGTTTTATTTTGTGTTTTGGTTTTGTCTGTAATCTTTCAATAAATTTTTTTACCAAAAAACTTTTTTCGAGTGGTTCTGGCCCCATGTTTTGAAAGTGAGCCTTGTGTGCCAAGGCACTTTCAAGGAGGGTCACTTTTGCGAATTTTCTAGAGTCACAAAGCGCTAAGTGTTTTTTATTGTCAAAAGAAAATACAACGTGAATAAATCGGTTGAATGGGTCACGCAATGCGTTATTTTTCTCATTTGCACTAACTTCCCATGTATTATTCTTTTTATCGTATTCATATAGGCCATACAAAAGATGCCCGGTCATTTTCATATGAATCAAAATAGTTTTTTTATTTCCCAGATAAATAAGAATATTTTTCGCTCTTCTTTCAACAGAAATTATTTTTTTACCTACAACAGCTTTTTTAAACTTTCTGTAAAAGATGTCACTTTTTAAAGTTTCTCTAAATTGGGGAATAGGCTGTCTCATTTTTGCGAGATCAGTCCAGATATTTTTTATAGTGAGTCCGATAATATTTTTTTTGAGTCCTACAACTGTTGTTTGTACTTCTGGTAATTCTGGCATGCACTCATAGTAGCACAGCGGGGTAAATTGACTTTCCTTTAAGAATATTGTATTTTGACATTGATAGGTTTAAAACTCAAAAATTAAATAATTAATACCGATGAAACTGATACTTTTTTCATGCACACTCTGCCTGATAATACCGGCTTGCAATGACAGAAAAGATTTTTCAGCATCTGGAAAGGTAACACACATAACCGGAAAAGGGCCAACCTTTGCGCTTGATACAAGCAACGACCAAATGCCGGATCTTCTGTTAGAAGTCAGGCAAAAACAAGCAGGCCATGACAGCTTGCCAGCTGGTGTCGGTGATTCACTCACCATTACAGAGATAGACGGAGTACTATCAAGCCCCACGAGATTTCCCGGGTACAATCTTGAAGAAGTTTACTTTGTAAAACATGTTTATAAAGGCAAAATTTCCGCTTTCACAAATTGCGGGTTTTACATTTTTGATCAAGATAACAGGCGAAGAGAATATCAAGGCACTTTATATATCCCGATTGAACTCGGAGATACTGTGCTCCTGGTTAAGTATGATGGTGGTTTGGTACGATATTTTAAATAAATTAGAAACAAAAAAGGCTTCACAGGAAGCCTTTTTATTTACCTAAAATTTTTAGTGCTTCTTTGATGCGTTGATTTGTATCAGTAATTTCAGAAGAAATGTTTTGTAATGCTTCACGCGCCTCCCCTTGAGTGTAGCCAAGGGCTTTTAACGCTTCAACTGCATCGCTTTGTGATTTTAAGCCAGCGGAAGTATTTTCGTTAGCAAATAGGGCAAGTTTGTCTCGAAGCTCTATCACTACTTTCTCTGCAGTCTTTTTTCCAATCCCTGAAACTTTTGTCAGGTAGGAGGTGTCACCCGAGCCAATGGCCTTTTGAAGTGTATCAACAGATGTTACTGATAAAATACCCAGAGCACTTCGTGGGCCAACACCTGATACTGAAATAAGGAGTTCAAAAAAATCTTTTTCGATCATACTTGAGAATCCATATAGCTCTAGAGCATCTTCGCGCACTGCCATATAGGTAAACAACTCGAGGACTTCTTCTTTTTTTACATTTCCGGCAAGAAGTGGGGTAACAAATATTTTATATCCGACACCATGGACGTCTATGATAAGAAATTTTTCTCCAACAAAACTTGGATTTCCTGTAATTTTACCAATCATATGTTTAGTATAGCATTCGTTGAAAAATAGCCCTGGTGTGCTATAGTGGCCCTATGCCAATTACAAGATCAGCAAAGAAAGCACTCCGTGGGTCACAACGCAAGAAGGTTGTGAACGACAGAGCAAAGAAACAGGTCAAGGATGCAATGAAGAAAGTTGAAAAACTTATCAAAGCAGGAAACAAGGCAGAAGCAAAGAAGCTACTTGGAGAAACATATAGCGTTATAGATAAAGCGCAAAAAAATGGAGTTCTCAAGAAAAACACAGCTTCACGAAGAAAGGCTAAAGTTTCAAAAATGACCAAATAAAAATCCCCGAAAGGGGATTTTTGATATACTTTACATATGAAAAACCATCTTATTATGTACTATGGCGAAGGATGTCCTGATTGTATAAAAATGGAGCCACTTCTTGGAAAACTTCTTTTCGAAACAGGAATTTCTCTTTTACAAAAAGAAGTTTGGAATGACTCTAAAAACGAAGCAGAGATGTTGCGCCATGATAAAGATGATGCATGTGGCGGGGTTCCTTTTTTCTTAAATACAAAAACAAAAAAGACACTTTGTGGTGAAGTATCATACAAAGAGCTCAAAAAATGGGCAGAAGATAAGTAATTAGTGTTCATGAGGAACAAGGATAAGAGTAGCAGCAATAAGTATTCCACCTATCAAAAATCCAAGGATAGTTTTCCTCGTCCATTTAGTGTGTCTCATGTCAGTTCCCACCTTCCATATAATTATTCCAGATGAAAGGGCTACCAAAATACCTTCAAGTGATTCTCCGTCTTTTAGTAAAAGTGCGAGTAAAATACTCAGTGATACCAAAAAAGAAATCCAAAGTGATCGTTTTGGACTAATACCACTTTCTACAAGAAGCACTTGTTGTCCTCCTTGTTGAATAGTTTGGTGTCCCAATATTCCAATAAGTGAAGTAATACCTGCTCCTGTTCCAATTCCAAAACCAGAAATTATAGCGATACCATCAACAATATTGTGAAAAAAGTCTGATACTAAAATACGAGAAGTACTTGCCTTCGAGTGGCTATGCACCTTATCATTTTCATCGTGGTGATGGTGAAATTCCTTAAAAATAAAACCAATAACAATACTAATTCCAAGTCCAACACAAAACCACATTATGCCTTGGTGTGGCCCACTATGTTCAAGTGCTTCTCTTAGTAGAATTATAACGAGTGATAGATATACACCAAGACCAAAACCACGAACAAGATCTTTTTTGAAAAAGTCCTTTTGGTGAGGGAATGCCAAAGCAAGAATCATTGGGATGATTGCTGCGCCAAGTAATGCAAGGAATACTTTTATGTCCATTCCTCTCATACTAATAGATATTTATTGATATGCAAGGTGCTTTCGTTTACAAAAGACCCCAAAACAAGTATATTTTCGGTACTTCTGCTCTAGGCAGATAACGGTCCCGTCGTTCAACGGATAGGACAAAAGTTTGCGGAACTTTAAATCCAGGTTCGATTCCTGGCGGGATCACAAACATAAAAACCCAGTCTTGTGCTGGGTTTTTATATTGGAGAAAGTAATTAAGTAGGTGCAACTAAAATCCCAACCCTTCCATAATTTCGTATGCAGGATTTTCATGGAGTTCTTTTTCTGGAATGTGAACAAGAAGTATTTCACGAAGATGATTTCGAGAAACCTTCTCTGGAATAGGAACACTCAAAAGGGGGGAGAAAAATCGGTTTGTTTGAATAAGTAAGTGAAATCTATCCTTTCTTTTTTTCTCAGGTTCAACCCAAAAGCCTTTAATTCGAGTATAGAGAAAGAGTTCGTCCGCGATTTGTACGCCACGATTTGTTATTTGCACCATAATTGTACGAGGTCTTCGAGAATTAAAATAAGAAAGTATGATCATTCCTAGAAAAATAAAAACAGCAAAAAGATAATTCTTATACAAAACAGAAATAACAATAACAACTACTGTGACAATTCCAATTGCCCAGTACCAGTCAACACTTTTTGGTGAATGGTCGTACTCTTTAGTGCCCCATGTCAATTTAACCTCATGGTTCATATGTGTTTATTGTATCACAGTGCAACTTGCGTGTAAGTTATTTCTTCACCTAAAAATCTGGAAGTGAATTCTTCAAGTTCCGGTGTTACTTTTGATGCAAAGAACAAATATTGTGGAGACTCCTCTGTGTCTTTTTCTTTGAATGTCGTAACGACATCTTCGCATACTGCTTCAGAGGAGTTTATAATTTCTATGTTTTTTCCTTCTTCTGTAAGTATTTTTTGGACAGGTTCTTTTATGAGGGGGTAGTGTGTACAACCAAGAATAAGAGTATCTATACCTTCAAATTCTGGAGCAATAACAGATTCTCTTATAAGTTTTTCGTCAAATTCTCCACTGAGTATCCCTTTTTCAATCATTGGTACTAAAAGTGGGGTAGGACGCTGGATCGGTGTAATAGCACCAAAAGATTCTCTTTCAAGAAAAATACTATATGCATTTGAGCTCATTGCTGCTTTAGTACCGATAATTCCTACTTTTCTGTTTTTTGTTATGCCAATTGCCTTTTTGACTGTTGGCTGAATAACGTCATAAATACCGAGCGCTGGAGCAACTTCCTTTGCTGAATCCCTGCCGATTGCCGATGCGGTGTTGCATGCGATAACAAGTGCATTTATGTTTTGCTTTAATAAAAAAGTAGTTATATTTTTTGTGAATGTTTTTATTTCACCAACTTCTTTTTCTCCATATGGAAGATGCAGTGTGTCAGCAAAATAGACAAGTGATGTGTGCGGAAGTTTCTCTTTAAGTTCCTTAAAGACAGTAAGTCCACCGATACCAGAATCAAAGACACCAATCATATTTTACTCACACACATTTTGCTTCGCGACGTCAGAAAGAATCTTATTGTATTCAAAGATTTTTGTTGTTTGACTCCATTGATAGAGTTGCACCACGCATGTTCCCGGTGTTTCTCCTTCTCCCTGTGTTCGTGTGGTTGTATAAAATGATCTATCTGTCGAAAGGAGCATAAAATCTGTTGTTGTGTTTTGCAGAGTTCCTTTTGTGGCAAGGAAACTTTCTATTTTTCCTTTATCATTTTTTATTTTTACTGCTTCAGCAGTTTCTCCGTTTTTGGTCAGTATGGTGATGTAGGTAAGTGGATTGTTTTCAATTTGTATTTCTAGGACGGCTTCAGTTTCATTGTCGCCGTTTATATCAACAATTTGCCCAATGTCTTTTGGAAGAAGTGTCGGCAAGGTTAGCTTTTTTGCACCAAAAAGAGGGGAGAGAGCAACTTGTATTTTTGGCAAGAGTTCGTCCCACCTGTCGTAATTTCTTTTTTGTTCTTTTAAAACTATAGGCTCAAGTGTTCCAGCACTCGTTAAAAGTCCTGGCTTTTCAGCATCATTATTTTCTTTTACATTTGTTGAAAAGAGAAAGGCAGTATCTGGTTTTAAAATCATGTATGTTATACCCGCACCAATAATCGCCCCTACAAAAAACATAAGTGTCCCTGTGCCTTTTCGTGGTTTCTGATCGTCCATATAGGAACACTATAGCATCTCTTTTACATTCTTAAAAAAAGAAAAGCCCGCGCAAGGCGGACTCTTCTTATTAAGGAGTATTGAAACTACATGTTTCCCATACCACTTGAAGATGGCATAGACGGAGCCATCTTGTGGCCAGGTTTTGAAAAGATCTGTACAAGTGCTGAAAGACCAACAAGGATATAGATGATTTTTGAAATCATTGCATCCATACCACCGAAGATCATTCCAACATCCCATCCGACGAGACCAACTAAGAGCCAGTTGAGTCCACCGATAACGAGAAGTACAAACGTAAGCTTACGTAACATATTTTTGTAACTTTTGGTTAAATTTACGACCTATATATAGTATATCGTTCTTTTGTGAAAGCTATAAGGAATAATTAACAGGTGAGTTTTAGCTAAGACAAAATCACTTTAAGTTATTTTTTTG
>CAZDDY010000030.1:0-5639 GCA_964504455.1 uncultured Candidatus Saccharibacteria bacterium
AAAGTTCTTCTACTTCCACCAATTCTGCTCTTGGAATTTGCATAACAACAAGCTGTGAGACCTTGTCTCCGACTTCGATGGTATATGGTTCATTACTTAGATTAACTAAATGTGTATTATATTCTCCTCGAAACCCTGCATCGAAAATTCCCCCCATCGTATGAAGCCCTGCCTTTGAAATACTGCTTTTATCTTTCACAAACACTCCGTACCCTTCTGGAACTTCAAGAGCGAATCCATGGTAAAAACGATAATGCTCTCCTGGCTGTATAGTTACCTCTTCCATCGCATAGACGTCCATCCCCACATCCCCAGGATGTGCATAGCTTGGCAACTTTGCCCCTTCTTTTATTTTTTTAATTTTTATTTGCATATTAAAATTTTAGATACTCTCCTTCGCTAATTACTTCAATAGTACCGTCGACAACTTTGAGTGCTGTTTGATCATCAATCACATAGACGGATTTGCCACTATCCTTAGCAATATGCTCAACCTGCATTTGGTATGTATCAGAAAAACTTGTTGGATCGAAATGGGGGCGAATGTAAAAATCAACAAAGCTTAATGCTTCCTCGTTTTCATAATTAAAAACTTCTTTATAATAGTTCTTTTTTTCTTGACTACTCGTTGCAATTGTCGGATTAGTTACAATACTTCCAGCACTTACTCCAACATATACTCGAGTCTGAAGTAATTGGGGTAACATTTTATCTAATCCCGAATCCTTTAGGCAACTCATTAGATGTGGCCTATTTCCCCCTGAAAAGAATAAGACATCTCCTCTTTCTATTCGTGGTTGCCACACTTCCTTCGGCAATGCTGAAATATCCACGATATCAATAAATTTAAATCCTTGCTCTAAAATATTGTTAAGATCTTTTATAAACCAGCTTTTATCACCTCGTCCAACATTCATAGCTGTAGGAATAAAAACAATTGTCGTCTCTTTTGCAGGTTTCCCGACCAAGTCAAAAAGTGCGTCAGAAATAGATTTATTTGTTAACCCACTTGATGTAAGAAGTAACTTCATATGTATTATTGTATAAGCTTATATCCTTTGGCTGTCATTTCTTCAAGGCCTCCGCCATTTACGACATTAGTATACTCTTCCTGCTCAAGAAGCGTCTTTGCCATCATAGCGCGGTTCCCTGACTCACAATATAGAAGAAGTGGAGTATCGAGTGAAACTTGGGGTAATTCTCCTTGCATGATATCCATAATATCAAAAAGTTCTGCTCCTTCTATGTGCCCTGCCTCAAATTCTTCTTTTGTTCTGACATCAAGAATATGCATTTTATTTCAAAATTTTCTTAACTTCTTTATATACTTTTTCGTGTATAACTTCTCGTGGAAGTATCGCTTCTTTTGTAGCACAATCAATTTTTTTGAAGTAGTCGAGATTTTTCGAAAGCCAAAGCGCACTTTCTCGAGAATTTTTTTGAAAATTTACATCAACCTCATGCACATCTTTTTTCTTTCCTAAATAATTTCTTTTTGACGCAGAGTTTCTCTCTTTCATCATTTTTAAACTGATAGGTAATGGGACAGAAAGATACAAGACAACATTTGGCCGTGGAATTTTAAACACCTTGTGTTCCATCTCATCAAGCCATGCAATAAAAGCTTTGCGTTTTGCTGAGTTTTTTATCTTACCGCCTTGATGAATCTGGTTTGCACTAACATATCGATTTGCAAGAACAATATATCCAGATGAAAGCCACTTCTCAATTTCTCGAGAAGATTCCCATCTGTCTGCAGCATAGAGCACTGAAGCAATTTTTGGATGAACACGAACAAAATTATAGTACTGCTCTGATAAACAATGCCCGACAAATTTTCCAAAGAAATTTTTATAATATTCGGGAAAATCAACAAGTTTTACTGTGAATCCTTCTTTTTTTAATCTTTTTGCAAGGAGTGCCACTTGTGTTGCCTTTCCACTTCCATCAGTTCCATCAATAACAATGAGTCGGCCTTGTATCTTTTTTTGCATGCCTACAGTATACCCAAAGAACTCTATTGCCTGTACTTTGACTTTCCGATTTGCTATGGTGATATTGAATAAAAACAAAATACTATGGCTGAGCAAAGTCTTCAAGCTTGGCTTGAAGTCATCGAACAAGCTAAGGCTATTTTTACAAAGAAACTAAAAGATTATGGCAGCGCATGGAGTGGTCTGCGACCAATATCTTTAATTGACCAACTTTTTATTAAGGCAAACCGAATCAGAACAATAAGTCTGAATAAGGAGCAAAAGGTTAATAATACCGGTGACGATATCATAAGTGAATATTTGGGAATCGTTAACTATGGAATTATTGGTCTCATACAGCTCCAGAATCCACAATCTGATGGCCCAGTAAAGTACCTTCCAAACGACGAGGCACTTAATTTCTATGAAAAAAATATGGGTGCTATCGTAGGAAAACTCGATTTTGCAAACAAAATGGTCAATGGTGCAAAGCCAGCCTTCTTAGTAGAGATAATCTATGAGAGACTACGAAGAATAAGTGATGGGTACCAATCCAAAAAAATTTCAAAAGATAACGAAGAAACAATGATATCGCATCATTTAGAAAAGATCATCATGTACGCTATCTTTGCAAAAGCACAACTTGTACATACAAGCTAATCATGAAAGTGATTAGCTATTTTTTTAGCCCAAGATTAAATTTTTCTAAAATCTCATTTGATTCTTCTATGATTTGCCGTAATTCATCTTTTGTCTTAAATGTTTTCAAGCGATCAATGAGCTCATTATAATTTTTTATAACCAACTGAGCGCCCTGATTTTGCATAATTTCATTAGAAAATTCTTTTCCTTCATTAGAAAGTCTCTCTTCTAAGGTTAAAAATTTTTTTTGTCGTGCAAAAGAGAGTAATTCGTCTTCTTCTAATGAATCAATTACAAGCCCAAGTGCAGCAAACTGAACGCGTGCATCTTGCACAAAAAGCCAGAATTGATTTTCTGATTCTATGTGTTTTACATGCATGTCTTTTTCTTTTGGATTCCAACCTTCTGGCATATTTAAAAATCTGACTTTATAAACTCGTCAACCTCTCTAATAATTTGCTCAAGCTCTTTTATAGATTGAAACCTCTGCACTCTCTTTATTAAATCGTCATGAATAAACATCGGCTGTTTATAGGCTTCATCATTTTTTATTTTGTCAGCAAGAATAAGGTTTTTATTTTTTAAAATGTAATCTTCAAATGCATCATATGGAAGCTTACTATTCTTTTCTTGTAGTTCTTCAAGTGAGTGACCCATAGCCAAATCTATGCGAATGACACTAAACTGATCTTTGGCATCTGCAAAAGAAAAACGAAATTGTTTATCATTATCGATAACTTTCGGCTCTATTTCCCCTTTTGCTCCGCTAAAAACTTCAGTCATACTATTTTTTCTTTCTTAGGACTGCATCAATTTTTCGGGCGATTTTTATCATATCTTTTTCTTTCTTACCTCTTGTCGTTTCAGCTGGGGTTCCAATACGAATACCTGATGGATCCATCACACCTCTTGGGTCTCCAGGAATAGTATTCATATTCACAATAATCCCTGCCTTTTCAAGCCTGTCGCTTGCTTCTTTCCCCGATACCCCCTTTCCATCCATCCATGTATCTAAAAGAATTAAATGAGTATCTGTGCCACCTGAGATTACATGCCAGCCAAGCCTTGAAAGCTCTTTAGCGAGTGCTTGAGCGTTTTTAACTACTTGTTTTGCATACCGTTTAAAATTTGTTGTGGATGCCTCCTTAAGCGCTACAGCAACCGCTGCAATGGTATTTTCGTGTGGACCACCCTGAAGCCCCGGGATTATCGCCTTATCAAGCTTTTTATCAAGATCACCAATATCTTTTCGAACAAAAAGAAGTGCATGTCGAGGCCCACGAAGTGTCTTGTGCGTTGTTGTCATAACAGAATGAGCACAATGAAATGGTGTTGGATATGCTCCTCCGGCAACCAACCCAGCAAAGTGAGACATATCTACATGTAAATGCGCACCACAGGCATCTGCTATCTCTCTAAATTTTTTAAAATCTACGAAACGAGGATACGCAGTAAATCCTGCGACAATAAGGTTTGGTTTTTCTTTTATCGCAAGTGCTTTTATTGCCTCATAATCAAGTTTTTCAGTTTTTGGATCAACTTCATACAAAACTGATTTCCAAAATTTTCCTGTCATTGAGACTGGTTGGCCATGGGTGAGGTGTCCTCCAGAAGATAGCTTAAGTCCCATAATTTTCCCTCCAAGTGGAACAAACGCAGTATATGCAGCAAGGTTTGCAGGAGAACCTGAAAGCGCCTGGACATTTGCGTGCCAAACACTTGGACGAAGCTTGAACAACTTAAGAGCCCGATCGATACAGAGTTGCTCTACCTTATCAATAATAGTATTGCCACCATAATACCTTCTGCCTGGATATCCTTCAGCATATTTATTTGTAAGATTTGAACCTAGTGCTTCGAGAACGTCTTTTGAGACATAGTTTTCTGAGGCAATAAGATTTATTACTTTTTTTTGTCTTTTGTCTTCAGCTTGAATTAGCTTTTTGATTTGAATATCTTTCATAGAATTAACCCCTAGATTAGAACTAATAATTAAGTTGAAGTCAAAGTTATACCATAGATGTGCTACTCAAAATATACCCCTATAGTATCAAAAATCTTCGGGCTTGTCTTACTTTATGGAAACTAGCAAAATCTATCAAAAGAAAAAGGCGTTGTACTCGTACAACGCCTTATGTATGTTTATTCACTGTTACAGCACTTCTGTATGAAGATATCGAAGAACTGAAAAATCACTTTTGGACACAAAATGATCTTGATTACCATCAGCCACAATATAATATAATGCCAGGTGTAATGAAACATTGCTCGGTTCATTTATTACTGAAATATCTTCACGATCATTGTTCCATATATAGTAATAGAGGCAGAGGATGTTATTTTCTTTCAACACGTAAAATTCGTGGGGTGGGTTTGTGTGTTTTAATTCTGTAGATAGCGAAATAGCAATGATTTTTTGAAGTTCTTCCTTAGCATTTTCATCGCCTTCATATATTTTTTGTACCAACTCGGAATAATCATAAAAAAACCGGTGGAAAAATGCGTACTTTCTTTCTATTCCTTGAACTTTATACACTTTGATTTTTGGAATTTCTTCTTCATAGAAAATTTGAAAAAGTACTCCACAAACTGGGATTGTCATTATTTTCTGTTTTTAGAATTGTAATTCAATCAGATAATACTATCAAGAAATTTTATGTCAAACATACGTAAAAGAAAAAGGCCATCCGTGAAAGGTGGCCTGTATGCGATTAATGTACAAAGAACTGGTTACTGCACCGCAAACTGTTTCGGTAAAAATAAGGCTCTATTTCGTAGAAAAAAACGGACAACAAGGTGATCTTCCTTGTAGGCAAAGTCATTCTCCTTCAGCAAACCAACCTGTTCTATAGAAAGAGGAACTATATGGTCAGAGGTTATGTTACTCGCCGTTCCATCTAGAAAAAGCGAGTAATAATAGCGTAGCTCATTTTCTTCTTTTCTAAATATGATCCTTGTGTTTACAATGCCAGATCTTACTGTTTGAAAACCATGGAGTGAGAGCTTGGGGATTAGGAATGGAAG
>CAZDDY010000031.1:0-5493 GCA_964504455.1 uncultured Candidatus Saccharibacteria bacterium
GAATTGGTGGAAGTAGCAGAACTTTCTGAAAGCGCACGTGGAGAAGGACAATTCGGTTCAACAGGAAAAAAATGATAGAGTAGAAGTGTGATACAGAGGGATCTAGAGAAATTAATACAACAAGTCTTGAAAGACCTTGGCATTGTTTTGGACAAAATAACCCTAGAACATCCAGGAGATATTTCTCATGGTGATTATGCAACCAATGTTGCGTTTCAAGCGTTACGAAAGCAAGCAATAGAAGCAACAAAGGATTTTAAAACTAACATTAAAACAACAGAGGTTGTTGGTGGTGTTTCTACAAAGGAAGAAGTGGCTTCGTGGGGAAATCCAAAAGAATTAGCTGAGGTTATCGCTAAAAAAATTCTTGAACAAAAACCAGAGTTTCTTTCTAGCGTATCTGTTGCAGGTCCTGGGTTTATAAACTTCACTCTCTCAAAAAAATATCTAAGTGACACAATCATACATATCATTGAAAACCCAAGTGATTGGGGAAAAACAAATGTATATGCAGGCAAGAAAGTGATGGTTGAGTATACACAACCAAACCCATTTAAGCCGTTTCATATAGGGCATCTCATGTCTAATGCAATTGGAGAATCAATCTCAAGACTTGTGGAATTTTCTGGAGCACAGACAGTTCGAGCAAACTATCAAGGAGATGTAGGTCTTCATGTGGCAAAAGCTATATGGGGCATACAAAAAAGAGGAAGTCCTCCTGAAGGATCTACCATATCTGCACAGGCAAAATATATCGGAGATTGTTATAGCTATGCGGCAAATTTGTATGAAACAAATGATATGGTTAAGGCAGAAATCGATATCATAAACAAGAAAGTATATGATCGAAGCGATAAAAATATAAATGACATCTACGATTGGGGGAGAAAAGTTACCTTAAATGCCTTCGAAGAGTTGTATACAATACTTGGCACAAAGTTTGATTACTATTTCTTTGAAAGCGAAATGGGCGACAGGGGCAAACAAATCATTCAAGAAAATATTGGCAAAGTTTTTACAGAAAGCGATGGTGCTATCATTTTCAAAGGTGAAGAATATGATCCAACTCTACATACTCGTGTGTTTGTGAGTTCGCTCGGATTACCTATGTATGAAGCAAAAGAGCTTGGGCTTACTATTACAAAGTTTGAAAAAGAAAACCCAGATATCTCAATTACAACAACTGCTGTAGAACAAAAAGAATATATGCGTGTGGTCACAAAAGCAGTGAGCTTATTACACAAAGAATATGCAGATAAGATGCGTCATATTACTCACGGTATGATGCGACTTGTCGGAGGCAAGATGGCTTCACGAAAAGGCAATGTCATAACTGGAGAGAGTTTAATCCAAGAAACCTTTGAAGAAATAAGACAAAAAGTACAAACACTTCGAGGAGAAAATTCTTTGAAGGAAAGTGATATCGAGCGTATCGGTATAGCCGCACTAAAATATTCTATTCTCAGATCCTCGCTTGAAAGTGACATTGTCTATGATGAGGAGAAATCTATTTCATTTGAAGGTGATTCAGGTCCTTATTTACAATATGCATCAACAAGAGCCAAGAGTGTATTAGAGAAAGCGGAAAAAGAAAGTTTGTACCCTGGTCCAAATATTTCACAAAATGACGAGGTAACACTTCTTGAACGAAAAATTTATTTATTTCCAGAAATTGTTGAGCGTTCCGCAACACTCTTTGAACCTCACCACATTGTTACCTACCTCACAGAGCTTGCAAGTGTATTTAACTCATATTACGCACATGAGCAAATAATTCATTCAGACAATTCAGGGACTCCGTATCGTCTTGCGCTTGTGAAAGCAACATACCAGACTATCAAAAATGGGCTCTGGCTTTTAGGTATCTCACTTCCAGAGAAGATGTAGACAAAATAGCATTTCTTCTGTATAATCCAAATCGACACTGTTTGAAAGATTCATATAAAACCAATTGCTATGACTACATTCTATGTCATGATGATGGGAATTTTTGGTGCGTTTGACCAACAAATTTTATCTGGAAAGTGGCCAACACTCTCCGATGAATTTCAAAAACCAAAACCTCAAAGCGACCCCATTGTTTTTACCACTGGCCAAAACCAGGAAAAAAATTTTTGCACCCTTTGCGAAAGCAACGGAGCAACAGTACAAGGGTAAAGACATTTAACGACCTCTTAGGTGGAAGAGGATGGTGGCTTAAAAGGGGCCCTTGGTTCGGGGGCCCCTTATTTTAACTCTGTTGATTTTGGTTTTTTAATTTAACTTCTTCATGGATGGGGAAGTGGTCCTGTGATTATTCACGGGACTTTTTTTATATTTAAAAATGTAGTACTCTTCTCATATAAGTGTTGATGAGGCCTTGCTAATAAGCAGGATATCACCTCGGAGCTTTTGGGAAGAACCCTAAAATAGGAAGTAGAGCCCAACCAAATAAGTCTTTAGTTTTTCTAGAGAGAAACAAGGTGGTACCACGGGGAAACTCGTCCTTGCATGACAAACATTTGTCGTACATGGACGGGTTTTATTTTTTATGGAAGAAAATACACAAAACAACAAATCAGATCTTGCAAGTCGAGAAGAAAAAATTCTAGATTTTTGGAATACACAAGATATTTTTCAAAAATCTCTCGCAAAAAAACCGACAAAAGGTGAGTTTGTTTTTTATGAAGGGCCACCTACGGCAAATGGAAAACCAGGCATACACCATCTTGAGGCAAGAGCATTCAAAGACATTATTCCTCGTTTTAAAACAATGCAGGGATATCATGTTAGAAGAAAGGGTGGCTGGGATACCCACGGGCTTCCTGTTGAGCTTCAGGTAGAAAAAGAGTTAGGGCTTCAATCAAAAAAAGATATTGAGAAATTTGGTGTTGCCGAATTTAATAAAAAGTGTAAAGAAAGTGTTTGGCAGTATCTTGATATCTGGAATAAGTTTACTCATCGTATTGGATATTGGGTGGATCAAAAATCTCCTTACATTACATATCACAATACATATATTGAATCACTGTGGAATGTTGTCGGCGAGATTAACAAGAAAAATCTTCTATATAAAGACTATAAAGTGGTGCCATGGTGTCCACGGTGTGGCACGGCACTTTCTTCTCACGAACTCGCGCAAGGATATCAAGATGTCAAAGACCTTTCTGTTTATGTGAAATTTAAATTAAAGGCATTTCCGAATGCATACTTTCTTGCATGGACGACAACCCCATGGACACTACCAGGAAATGTTGCTCTTGCTGTAGGAAAGAATATTACTTATGTAGAAGCAAAAATCGGAGATGAGATTTTTGTACTAGCAAAGGAAAGACTTACTGTTTTAGGTGATACTTACGAAATTGTTGCAGAACATAAAGGAAGCGAGATGGTTGGTATGGAATATGAACCACTGTATCCGTATCTTACGGAGTTAAATAAAGGAGACGAGAAACTCAAAAATGCGTACAAGGTATATGAGGCGGATTTTGTGACCACAACTGATGGAACAGGAATTGTGCACACTGCGGTCATGTATGGACAAGATGACTTCGTTCTTGGAACAAGTGTCGGGCTCCCAAAGTTTCATTTGGTTGATGATACTGGACACTTTATACAAGGAACAGGAGAGCTATCTGGGCTTCCAGTAAAAGATAGAGAAGATAATGGATTAAAAACAAGCATAGAAGTGCTCAGGTATCTGCAGGCACATAACCTCTTCTTTAAAAAAGAAAACTATGAGCACTCATATCCTCACTGCTGGAGATGCAAGACTCCACTTATCTACTACGCACGAGATTCTTGGTATATTCGCATGTCTTCGCTTAAAGACTCGCTTGTTTCAGAAAACAAAAAAATAAACTGGGAGCCAGCGTACACTAAAGAAGGACGTTTCGGTGAATGGCTTCGTGATATCAAAGACTGGGCAATTTCTCGAGAGCGCTTTTGGGGAACACCTCTTCCAATTTGGGAAAAAGAAAATGGAGAACGTGTTGTCATTGATTCTCTTCTAACACTTAAAAAATATACAAAGAAAAGTGGTAACAAGTATTTCGTTATGCGTCACGGTGGAACAGAGGGTAACTTAAAAGAACTGGTAAGTTACAAAGAACAGGCAACAGATAATTTAACCAAAGAGGGAGAGTTGCAAGTATCTACTTCTGCCAAAAAACTCAAAAAACAAAAAATTGATCTTATTATCTATTCTCCATTTACTCGTACCAAAGAAACTGCAGATATTGTTGCAAAAGAGTTGGGGCTTTCTCCTGAACACATGATTCCAGACAATCGGTTGATCGAAGTACATCCAGGGGTATTTGATGGAAAAACATGGGATGACTATCACGAGCATGTCTATCAGACTGGGCATGGGTGGTTTGAAAGGCGTATTCCAGAAGGTGAATCGATGGCAGACGTGTCTAAGCGTACCGGAGAAGCACTCTATGAATTAGAGGAGAAATACAAAAATAAAAATATTTTAATCATTACACATGGCGGACCAGCATGGACACTCTATGTTGTTTCAGGTGAATACGAAAAAAGAAATACAGAGTACCAAAAAGCAAACAAACATGTGTTTGTAAAAGAATTTAAGCGTTTTCAGAACGCTGAGGTACGACCTCTTGATTTTATCCCACTTCCGCATGGGGAAAATTTCGTTCTTGATTTACATAAACCATATATAGATGAAGTGGAGCTCTTTGACGAGAATGGTAAAAAGATGAAGCGAACAAAAGAAGTAATGGACGTATGGTTTGATTCTGGAGCCATGCCATTTGCACAGGACCACTGGCCATTTGATTTTCCAAAAAAAGGATTATTTGGTAAACGTGCACCACTTGCGTATCCAGCAGACTTTATATCTGAAGCGATTGACCAAACAAGAGGCTGGTTTTATACACTTCACGCTGTCGGGGTTCTTATGGGTCGTGGGAGGGCCTACAAAAATGTTATTTGTCTTGGACATATCTTAGATAAAGATGGAAAAAAAATGTCTAAGTCCCTTGGCAATATTGTTGATCCTTGGGAGATGATAGAGAAATATGGTGTCGACCCACTTCGTTTTTGGATGTATAGCGTTAATCAGCCGGGGGAGTCAAAGAATTTTGACGAAAAGACCGTTGTTGAAATTGTGCG
The DNA here is from genome assembly GCA_964504455.1 of uncultured Candidatus Saccharibacteria bacterium. Lineage (GTDB taxonomy): Bacteria > Patescibacteriota > Minisyncoccia > Phycocordibacterales > UBA9973 > CAZDDY01. Next base: position 5,116 of record CAZDDY010000031.1, read on the forward strand.
GAAAGTGTTTAATCTCTTTGATAATGTTTTTCTCTTTTATGATTTGTATCGAGATAAGACTATCGAGAGTAATGAATATCCAAAGAGTAAACATGTACTTGATAAGTGGATTCTCACAAGACTCTCAGAAGTAATATTCTTTACAGAGAAACAACTTTCTCAATACAAGGTACTTGAGCCTGCACGCAGTATAAGAGATTTTATTGACGATCTTTCTACGTGGTACTTGAGACGTTCTCGAGAAAGACTCAAAGATGGAGATATTGAAGCTAAACAAACTCTCTACTTTGTACTTAAAACTCTTTCAAAAGTTATGGCACCATTTACGCCGTTTATCGCTGAAGATATATATCAAAAATTAAAACTTGAAAGTGATCC
>CAZDDY010000032.1:0-5450 GCA_964504455.1 uncultured Candidatus Saccharibacteria bacterium
AAATGCCCGAAGGCTTTACTTAAAACTATATATTTTGTAACATAGAAATGAATTTTTGTAAACAATCACCTTTAAAAATACCATATGAGAAAGAGTTATATGACCCTCGTTGATGATTTTTTACAATCACTCGGGTCAAGTTGGGAAGAACTGAAGGCTGAAATAAAATACGAAAGAGTAAATAAAAAATGGATTGCCTCAACCGATTATGGTGGTGGCTGTATTATTGAAGCAAAAAGTAAATACAAACTGACTGCAACAAAGAAAATTGCAGAGAAGTTTTACAAACTCTTTTGGCCGGACCTTAAAAGATCATTTATGATCGACTCACCCTTAACCAAAACAGTTCGAACTAACTAACCAACTTTGCAATATCTCGATAGGTCACGAAAATCATGAGACCTATCAATAAAATAAATCCGACACCGTTTACGATCCCTGCAACTTTTGCGGGGATTTTTTTTCGCGTCAGTGCTTCAATAAATACAAACAAGAGTCTCCCGCCATCAAGTGCTGGGAATGGAATGAGATTTATGACAACAAGATTAAGTGAGATCATAGCAGTGAGAAAGAGTAAGTTTATCCAGCCGAATTCGTACGCGTCACCCACAATACCCACAATCCCAACTGGTCCAGTTAGAGAAGAGAGGTCAGCAGTGCCTTTAAATGAACCACTAATCAAATTACCAAATGCTTTTGTTATTTCACCAAGCATGTCTCCTGACATCTGGAATCCATATTTAATGGCTTTAAAAAACGGCAGTGTGAGGGTGCCTACGCTATCCATGGATACACCAATGACAAATACACCATTATCATTTTTTTCTGGAACAACTTGTATGGTTTTTTCTTCTTCTCCTCTTTTGATCCCGAGAATTAGTTCTTTGCCTTCACTCCCACTAATTTCATTCCGTACAGTATCTACATCTACAATATTAAACGCTACTTCTTTTTTATCTTTATCTTGAATATAGAGGATTGTATCTCCAGAAAGTAGTCCTGCTTTTTCAGCTGGAGATTCCGAAACAACTTCTTGGAGAACAACATGTGGATCTTCTACATATTCTTTAAATCGTTCATGTGAAGTACTTGTTGGAAGACCACCCAAAAAACCTATAGAGATAAGTATTCCTGCCAAAAGAAAATTCATGAAAACACCGGCAATCAAAACAATCGCCTGTTTATACCAAGCTTTATTTATAAAACTTCTTGGATCTTTTTGGTCTTCGCTATTCTCTCCGAAAATTTTTACAAAACCTCCAAACGGTAGCCAGTTGAGTGTATATTTTGTCTCACCTTTTACAAAAAGTGTCTTTGCTTTTGGAGGATATCCTAAACCAAATTCATCAACGCGCATTTTAAAAAGCTTCGCAGTAAAAAAATGCCCAAATTCATGAACAACAATCAATACAAATAATATGACAATGAAAATAATAACTGCCATATGTTATTGCGTAAGAACTTCAGTTTCTTTCCTTTTGTATATATCCTCGAGTGCTTTGTTTGTCTCGTCAACAATTTTCTGGAGATCGTCTTTTGCTTTTCTTGATGCATCTTCTGGCAAGTCTGCGTCCTTAACTTTTGAAAGTTCATCTTCGCGTATTTTTCTTACGCTAATTCTTGCATCTTCGAGTCGTTCTTTTAAAACTTTTGTAAGTTTCACTCTATTTTCTTCTGTGAGCATTGGAAAAATAACCCGAAGTCCGGCATCGTCGGTTGCAACTGAAAGGCCTATGTTTGCCTGCGTGACTGCTTTTTCAATCGCTTTTATATGAGTCGCATCCCATGGTTGCACTCGAAGAGTTTTCGGGTCTTCAACAGAAATCGATGCAACATTTTTTACTGGTTGCAGTGCTCCATATGCATCAACTAAAATAGTGTCTAGAATTCCAGGTGTTGCGCGACCAGTGTGAATACCTTGGTATTCTTTTGAAAGCCATTCTTCTGCTTTTTTAAAATGTGGTTTTGCCTCTTGTACGTTATACATACTAGGTGTGAGTATAGCACAGAGAAAGTTATATTGAACCTGCAAGTGCTTCTAAAAGAATTTTTGGTGAGCTTGTTGGTTGCATCATATACATATAATTCTCGAAAAAAGACTCAGGTAGTTTTTCTTTTTTTTCATGCGCATACTTCTCTATTGCGTGAAGTAATACCAGTCCTTTGTTTCGAAGGGGTTTTTCATCCTTAGTTCCTTTGAGCAATTTTTCTATATGCGCAAACCGATCACTAACTGATTTTGTAAAAAATATTTCAGCAATTTTTTCGTAAGATTCTTCAATGGTGTTTTCCAAAAGTGGAATAACATGTGCACGTGAAATTATAGTTTCTGGAAGCTGGAAAAGTGACGGCACGAAAACAAGAAATAGTACTCCCTCTGGTGATTCTTCTAAAATTTTTAACAATGCTTGAGAGGCATCATGCGTAATCGAAAAAAAAGAAATTACAAATGCTCGTGTTTCTTCTTGTCCTTTGAGCATTGCCTGTGCCCTCACTTTTCGTGCATCATCAATACCAAATGACTGATATTCAAAAACAAAAAAGTTTTTCGATGCTTCTTTTGCGAAATGTAAATCTTTAAGAAGAGCTTCGGCTTTTTCTATGTCATTGCCGTCTGACTCAATAAGATAAAAATGATGTGTGGGCACTATTCCCATAAAATTATCTCTTTGAAATGATTGCCTTCTTGTATGTATTCAAATGCTCTAAAGCAATACCTGTACCCTTTGCAACACAGTAGAGTGCATCATCAGCAAGTGTTGCTTTTACCCCCGTCTTTCGAAAGACAAGTTCTGGCAATCCACGAAGTTGTGAAGATCCACCTGTCATGATTATTCCATTATCAATAATATCTGAGGCAAGTTCCGGAGGTGTTTCCTGCAATACATCTTTTATAGCCTTAATTATTTGCTTTAATTCTTTATCGAGTGCGCGGACAATTTCATTTGTTGTTATGTGAGCCGTTCTTGGAAGACCTTGAATAAAGTCTCTTCCTTTGATTGTGAGTTCAAGTTCTTCTTCAAGTGGGATAGCTGCACCAATTTTTATTTTGACTTGCTCAGCAGTCTTGTCCCCAATAGCTAAATTAAATGTCTTCTTTATGTAATCCGCAATAGCTTGGTCAAGTTTATCTCCAGCGCACTTTACAGATGTTGATGCAACAATACCTCCAAGGGAAATCACCGCAACGTCTGTAGTCCCACCTCCAATATCAACAATCATATGTCCCTGTGATTCATAAATTGGAATACCAGCACCGATCGCTGCAAGGATTGGTTCTTTGACCACATACGCATTTTTTGCACCAGCTTTCACTGCAGCTTCAATAACTGCGCGTCTCTCGGTAGAAGTAACACCAGCGGGCACAGAAATCATAACGTCTGGTTTAATGAGTGCCCATTTACCAAGAGTTTTATTAATAAAATACCTAAGCATTGCCTCTGTGACTCTATAGTCAGCAATTACTCCATCTTTCATTGGACGATACGCTACTATAGCCTCTGGAGTCTTGCCAATCATTTCTTTTGCTTCCATGCCGATTGCAAGTATTTTATTGTCTATTTCCGAAACAGCCACCACTGAAGGCTCGTTTAACACGATTCCTTTTCCAGGCACAAAAACCAATGTATTTGCGGTTCCAAGATCAATTCCAATCTTATATCCGAATAACTTCATGTAAATTTGTTATACCACGAAAGCCAAAAAAGTGAGAAAAATGAGTGTGTTACCATATAGATATATGTATCTCGTTTCTGTCATGCCACTTGAGCGAAAAGCTCACACCGATGAGCTCTCTTACTTTTCCTCTCGCCATATTCCCAGTGGAACTATTGTTTCTGCAACTTGGAGAAAAAAGACAATCCTTGCACTTGTTGTTGATTCGAGTGAAGCACTAAAAAATAAAATAGCAATTAAGGAATCAGGGTTTGCTATAAAAAAAATACAAAAAGTAATTGGTGCTTCACCGCTTCTGCCTCAATTTATTAGTGCATGTGAAAAATATAAAAATGAGTATGGCACAAGCATACGTGTCCTCTTTGACTCACTAATCCCAAAAAAAATATTTGAGGAATCATTTATTCTAAAAAAAAATCCGAAGACAAATATCGCACCATTACAAGAAGAGGTGCTTATTGGTTCGGGTGAATTTCTTTTGCAAGAGTACAAAAAAATTATTCAAAAAAATATTGAGGCGAAAAAAACTACCCTTTTTGTAGCACCAACACAACATGAGGCGGCAATTTTAGAAAAAGAACTGCAAAATAGTACTACGCATTCTATCTTTCACATTAAAAATAATAAATCATTTCAAAACAAAGACTCAGATATCTATATTGTCACTCCTCCCTCTCTTGGATTTCCTTTTCAGAATCTTGGATCTATTGTTGTGACTTCAGAAAATAGCCACTTATATATTTTGCGAAACAACATCCATGTCAAAAACTTTTTAACTGTGTTTGCTCACCATTTAGGTACGACTCTCATCTTTGGCGCAAGCATCCCTTCGCTTTCTCTTGCACAAATTATACGGGAGAAAAAACTTACAGTACGTGAGGAAAAAAAAGAGAAACCTCTACAGCTTGAGATTATTTCAATGAAAGACAAAAAAAGTGTTTTAGACCCGCAACTACTTCTGTCTTTAAAAAAAAGCACACAAAACAAAGACCATGTATTTTTGTTTGCAGTAAGACGTGGATATGCTGAAGTCACGATTTGTAATGATTGTAAAAATGTCCTCCGGTGCAAAACATGCAATCGACCTCTTGTGCTTCACCGCCAAGGAGAAAAGAATTGGTACTTATGCCACAATTGCGGAACTATAGAAGACACACTAAGGAAATGTCTTTCCTGTGATAGTTGGAATTTACGGCCACTGGGCATAGGCGTTGATACCATTTATGAATATATACAAAAGGAGCTTCCCGATACTCCGATATATAAAATAGATGCTGACACCACAACAAGTCCTAAGAAACTCAAAGATATGCTTTCTCAATATTGCAAGACAGGCGGTATTTTGATTGGCACGGAAATGGCGCTTCGACAACTAGAGAAATCTTCTGTCGATACCTCTGTTATTGTTTCTTTTGATACATTATTTGCACTCCCACATTTCTCTATTGAAGAAAGAATGCTAGAAACTATATTTCTTCTTGAGGAAAAAACAAAAAAGTCTTTTTATGTGCAAACACTTTTTTCTGATCAGCCTATTTTTAAAGCGCTTGAAAATAATACTTTAGAAAAATACATAGATGAACTTCTCGATGACCGAAGAACACTTTCTTATCCACCATTTGGAGAAATCTGGGTTATTGAAAAAATATGTACATTACGTGAACTCTCTGAAATGAAAAAAAATCTTGAGATGTATGTAGAATCTTTTCCATATCATCTGCATAGCACCAAGACAAAAGATAAAAAAATGAAATTGCGTGCAACTCTCACAATAA
>CAZDDY010000033.1:0-5237 GCA_964504455.1 uncultured Candidatus Saccharibacteria bacterium
TACAATTCTGTTTCGAGTTACTTGAGTGGAACTAAATCGGGTGGCAACTTTAAGGGTGATCAAAAACTAAAAGAAGCTGCATTTAAAGTAGGTAGAACTATTGATGCTATTGTTGATGAATTCTTTAACGGAACAATTAAGCCTTATTCAGAGTATTCAAAGATAATGTCTAAGGATGACTATAACGATGTTGTAAAGCAATTGGATAAAGCGAGAAAGTTTGCTACTGATAATGGTTTTTCTATTATTACAGAACCTATTGTTTTGGCTGATGAAAAACAAGGTGTTGCAGGTAGTCCAAATATCATAATGGTTGACAAAGATGGTGGCGTGTATATTTATGATACAGCTACTATCAGGAATCCAAAACAATACGGAAGAAGTCTTGCGGAGCATTTTGAAAAATTCCCAAATACTAGAGACAGAATTTCCAATCAGGTTAATTTACTTGCTGACATTTTAAAAAGTAAACATGGAATAGAAGCTAAGAGAGTTGGTTTTGTCCCGTTTGAAGTTGATTATACGTTTAAGGGAGGTAATGTAAAAATAACTTCTGTTAAGCAAAACAAGAGATACGATATTGCACGCGAAGTTTCTGAACCTAAAGTAGAAGTTAAGCAAGGGCCAAAGCAACCATTGACTACAGAAGAAGTTACTCAATACATGCAAGGTGAAGATGTTAAGTTTGAACAAGGTATGAAGGAGAATGAGTTTGAGAAAGCTATCCTTGATAAGTCAGAGAATCCTGCTCAGATTGCTGCAGCTTACTTGACTGCTGAAGTTTCTGATGTAAAGGCAGGTGAGTCTTTGGATGTAATGGATGCTATCTATACTTTTTTTAAGAACGGCAATAAGTTGTCGAAAGAAGCGTTTGATAGAATATCAGACCCTAACTTCAGAAACAAATTAGATTTATCTGGATTAAACTCTTACGTAGCTACTAAAGGTGGTGGAGAGAATTTAGATTCGTCTTTGCTTACTGATAACAATGAAGATGTAACTCCTGAAAAGGTTGCTGAGTTTATTAGCTCATATCCAAAAGGATTTACTCAATACGAAAAGGTATTCACTGAAAATAATTTAAAGAACAAGTTAGCTGCTAAGTTTAAGCAGTTAACTGGAAGAACACTTACAGAAAAAATAGCCAATCAGTTAGCTGAAGCTATGTATGGAGTTCAAATGCAAGAAGAAACTAAAACTGACGAGCAGGACTTGGCTAAAGAAATGTCTGCAATGGCGACTAAAGCTTTTCTTCCTGAAGATGAAGGTGGATTACAAGGCAAAGACATAAGTGGCTTTGAAGGTGATGTTGCTTTTCAAAAGTCAAAAAAAGAATCTCAAAAAGCTAACGTAGAAAAGATTGTTGATAGGCTTCAAAAGTCAATACCTGGCGTTAAGGTAGTGTTTGATGAAACTATTGTTGATAATGAAGGAAATCCTATTGCGGGTAAATGGAATAGGAAAACTAAAACTATATCAATCAATCCTTATCACGCTGGTTTAGACACTCCTATACATGAGTTTGGTCATATTTTGATTGATGCTATGGGAGATAACAGAGTGGTTAAAGCTGCCATAAATCAGTTGAAGAAATCTGATTTATGGAGGGAAACTGCCGAGCGTTATCCTCAGCTTAATGAGGAGCAATTAGGATACGAGGTATTAGCGGAAGCTATTGGTAGAGAGGGAGCAGGAATATTTGATGACCAGGCTAATAAGAGCAAGCTAAGACAATACCTTGAATACATCTACGATTGGTTTAAAACGCAGTTAGGATTAAACAAGAACGTGGCTAAATCACTTGCTAAGCAAATCATAGGTGGTATTGGAACTAACGGAATGGTTTTAAAAGGAGAAGGTGTTGAGATGCAAAAAGAAGCAGATAGAAACACATTTACTGAAATAGCGAAATCAAAAGATACATTTGAGGCAATTAAAAAAATAAAATCAAGTGTAAGAGCAAAATTCGGACACAATAGTTATGTGTCTGAAGTAATTGATGAAATTAGCGATGCGTTAAATCCTAATAATGATAGTTTATTGGAAGATGACTTAGCTTATATTGCTGAGAATGGAATTAGTTATAATAAAATTGCTAACCTTTTAATTCAAGAAACAGACGCTTTTGATTCTAAAATAGATGCACTTTCTTATTTAATGAACATAGGAGAAATGCTACCTGTCTATAAGGATTATTTAAAATCAACCGAGTCTCTTCAAAAAGTAAAAAAACAGCCGTACTTGCAGTTCCGGCCCCTTATTTTGCAGTTATCAACAACCTTAAAAGCAAAAGGATTTTACTTGGAGCTCAAGACATATCAAGTTTCTCAAGTGGTCCACATACGGGAGATATCCCAGGAGAAATTCTCTCAAGTTTTGGGGTCAGGTATGTTATTGTTGGACACTCAGAGAGGCGTGCGTTGGGAGAACCTCACTCTCTTATAAATCAAAAAATCATTCGGGCACTTAATTTTAATATTACTCCAGTTGTTTGTGTCGGAGAGCTCTCAAGGGAGCATCTCGATAGAGCACTTTCATTTGTAAAGCAACAGATAGAGACAGCACTTGTGGGTATCTCTCGAACAAAAATAACGAAGGTTGTTATTGCATACGAACCAGTATGGGCGATCAGCTCAAACAATGGCAGACAAGCAACACCAGAAGAGTGCAAAGAGATGATCGTCTATATTAGAAAAACTATCGCAGATATATATGGCCAGACAATTGCGAAACAAATGCGCATTTTGTATGGTGGATCAGTTAGTGGGAAAAAAGATGCGACTGATTTCGCAAAAAATGGTGGAGCCCAAGGTTTTTTGGTGGGAAGAGCGAGTCTTGATCCGAAATCTTTTGATGCAATAGTCTCTCTCTAGTATATGCGTTCAATCAAAGATATTAAAAATTTAAAAGGCAAAAAAATTCTACTCCGAGTAGATTTTAATGTTATTACAAATAACAAAGTTAATGATACATTTAGAATTCTAAAAACCATTCCCACACTGCAGTATTTGATGCAAAAAGGTGCAATCGTTGTTCTTATTACACACGCAGGAGATGATGGAAAAACAAGCCTAAAGCCTGTCATCCGAGTACTAGCAAAGCAGAAAATAAAGGCTCTCTTTGTTGCGACAAAAAAAATTGAAAATATTAAAACAATCCTTTCTCATGCAAAACCCGGAAGCGCTATTCTTTTGGAGAATATCCGTCAATTTGATGGCGAAAAAAAGAACGACCAAAAATTTGCTAAAAGTCTTGCTTCTCTTGCAGATGTATATATTAATGATGCATTTTCAGTTTCACATCGAAAACACGCAACCATTGTTGGTATTCCTAAATATCTTCCATCTTTTGCTGGTTTACAACTTCAGAAAGAAGTAGCTGAACTTTCAAAAGTCTTTAAGCCAAAACACCCATTCTTGTGTATTGTGGGTGGTGCAAAGTTTGATACAAAACTACCACTCATTAAAAAATATCTGCAATCTGCAGACAATATTTTTATTGGAGGAGCGCTTACAAATCAAGTATTTAAAGAATATGGGTTTGAAACCGGTATTTCTTTGGTAGAGAAGAAAAATTTTGGACTTGTTGACCTCATTAAAAATAAAAAAATTCTTCTACCGACTGATGTACTCGCTGTTTCACAAAAGGAAAAAAGAAATGCAATACCAGATACTATAAAGAAAAATGAGAACATGGTTGATATTGGATCTGACAGTGTTCTTTTTTTGATTGAGAAAATTAAAAAAGCAAAGTTTATTCTTTGGAATGGCCCATTAGGTAAAAGTCCTTATCTTTCTGCAACAAAAAAAATTCTAGAAGCAATTGCTCAATCAAAAGCAATATCTATTATTGGAGGGGGCGATACAATCGAAATTATTTCGAAATACAAAATGGAAAAAAAATTTACTTTTGTTTCAACTGGTGGGGGAGCAACACTCACATTTCTCTCAGAACGAACACTTCCTGGGATAGAAGCACTTAAATAGTTGACTTTTATTATAGACATGCTATAATATAGCAAATATAGTCTTATTTTACAAAGGTTTTTTGATGAGCCAGCCCTGGCTCTTTTGTTTGGTCTGGCTCATCAAAAAACCACTGACAATGAAAAAAATATTTCTTGCTCTCAGCCTGCTTTTTTCTCTGACTACATTTGCACAGAGGGAAAAGGATACGATTAAACGGATTTGGGTTGGACCAAATATCGCCACGTTCGCCACAAACACTTTTGACGGCGGACAACCGTTTGAGTACGGAAGCAATCTGGCTCTTATGATGGGTATTGCCAGGAAAAAAACTTTCCACAATATCCTCTATCTTACTCGCAACAATACTGTTCGTGTCTTGAGCGGATGGTTGACGAAATGGGGCGATGTATATATATGCGGTGCAAAAAGTTTGTCGACGAAAAACAAGTATATTGGTCTTGGAATAGAGAAAATATACAAACTCCACGAAAACGTAAAACTTTTTCCGTATGCAGAGATCGGCCTCGATCTTGACGGGAAACAGAGTTTTACTATTGGCGTGGTAATGCCGATCCAAATGACTTTATGGAAGCGTAAGTAGAAAAAATATTATTAAGGCAGTTCTGAAAGGGACTGCCGTTTTTATTTGACAAAATATTTTTTAGTTGTAGTATGGTGAGGAAACTTTTAAAACTACTAACATGAAAAAGAACATCAAACTTTCAAAGGTAGGAGGTATATCTCTCCTCATTGCATGTTTTCTTTTCTTCTATTTTCCAAATGAAGAAAGCTCGGAGTTGGTAAAAAATTTGAAAATAATATTATTGGTTCTGGCAATTATTTTACAAGTACCAGCAACCCTTGACCTCATAAAACATTCAAAAATTAAAACCTGAAAAATGACTGTAGAAAAATTTAACGCACTGAAAGAAGCAGTGCTTAAAAAAACTGATCCAAGAGATCCATTCATCAATAAACTTGTAAAAGCAATTGAAGAATTGCCGGAAAAACCCTTCAAGAGTGCAAAGCGCTCGAGGTTTATTGCATGGAATGTGAAATTCCTGATTGAACAGGCAAAAAACCCCGAAGATCTTGCAATCAAGCTTAGCGAATGGTTTAAAGGCAAAGAGACAACAGGAAGTGTCGTCTACGCAGGTCTTTCAGAAGAAAAAATTGCAGCGTAAAATAAAAACAAAGTTTAAATAAAATGCCCATGATTTCTCAGAGGGCATTTTTTATTTTTTCTGCTATTTCTTTTTTCTGTTCATC
>CAZDDY010000034.1:0-1681 GCA_964504455.1 uncultured Candidatus Saccharibacteria bacterium
ATGTAAAAACTCGTGGTATTCGTGACTATGCATACTTAATAATGAGAAAGCATGGTTCACCAATGCACTTCAGGGAAGTTGCAAAAGCAATTGAAAAAACATTTGGCAAAAAGACCCATGTTGCAACATGCCACAATGAGCTCATTAAAGATGAACGGTTCATTCTTGTTGGAAGAGGCTTATACGCTCTTAAAGAATGGGGATACAAGCCAGGAATCGTTAGAGAAGTAATTAAAGAGATAATTAAAAAAGAAGGTCCAATGTCTAAAGATGACGTTGTTGAGAAAGTAATGAAGGAAAGATATCTCAAAAAGAATACTATTCTCGTTAATCTTCAGAATCCAAAATACTTCAAGAAAAACAAAAACGGCTTATACACACTTATATAAGTAAAAAGTCCCCAGACAGGGGACTTTTTGTTATACTAGAGAGTAGATGGATGTTATTTTTTCAATTGCAGCCGTAGTTGTACATATAATTTGGCTTGTCATTTCATATACAGCCGTTATTTGGCTTCCGTTTGTTCTTGCAAAACTTACCTTTTTTCTCTGGCATCACTACCGAGCAGAGCTCTTTATTGGCGGTATTGAGTGGGCTCTTCTTGAAATTCACATACCACGTGAGATGAAAAAGACACCTCTGGCGATGGAATTGTTCTTTAAAAATGCCCTCTACCACATGAGTCAAAAAGGAGGCTGGGAAACCTATTGGCAGGGAGCTGTGCATTTTTGGTATTCACTTGAACTTGTTTCAATAGACGGTAATGTACACTTCTTCATTCGAGTACCATCACGTATTCGAAAATTAGTAGAAACACAATTATATTCTCAGTTTCCGCAAGTTCGTATTGAACTGGCCGAGGATTATACAAAAGATATTCCGAAGTATTCACACGATGGCCCATACTACATGTGGGGATGTGATTTCGCAACAAAAATGCATGATGCGTTTGCAATTTTAACGTATAAGGATTTTGGACTTGATAAACCCGGTCTTAAAGAAGAAGAAAAGGTTGACCCAATGACGCCAGTTATTGAATTTTTAGGTGCTATTGATCGAGGTGAACAAGTGTGGATTCAAATTATTATTCGACAATCAGAAAAAATGTATCATACACACGGAACACTTTTTCATCACCATGATTTTTATACCGAATCAGATTTGGTTATCGACAAAACACTTGCACCATACAAACGTACGCAGCTCGGTGCTGATGGTAAACTTGCCTCTGAAATACGTATTCCAGCAACGATAGAAGACGAAGTAAAAAGAGCTGTGCAGAAACGTTCAGAACTTGTATTTGATACCGTTATAAGACAATTAGTTTTAGCTGATAAGAGCAAAGTATCGCTTGAGACATTTAATACAACGCGACGAACATCTCGACTTTTGTGGAGACAATATGCCGATCAAAGTTCTAATTTTTTCAATCGTGAACATTCAACACAATATGATTCAACCTGGGCAGACCCTACGGGAAAACTACTTGAGAATCTAAAGTCGCGTCACATGACAAATTACAAACTGCGTACAGCTTTTTATCCACCACTCTGGCGTTCATTTAATTGGCCATGGCCATTCTCTGTAATTTCTCCGACGAACCCACCAATTATCTCAGTGCTTTCGACAGAAGAGCTTGCTACTATTTTTCACTTCCCAGGTATGGTTTCAGAAACTCCAT
>CAZDDY010000034.1:1781-5229 GCA_964504455.1 uncultured Candidatus Saccharibacteria bacterium
TTAGCAAAAAAAGAAGAAGGGTTTTTATTTCCAGATACATATTATTTTGACCCTGAGACTACACCAGACGCTGTTATCTCACAGCTAAAAAGTACATTTTCACGAAAAACCAAATCACTTCTCTCAGATATTTCTGATGTACATGAGACAATTACATTTGCTTCAATTTTAGAAAAAGAAGGAAGGGGAGAAGAACAACAAAAAATGATTGCCGGAATACTTTTAAATAGGCTCGAAAAGGGTATGCTTCTTCAAGTAGATGCACCATTTGTGTATCTCTTAGGCAAAGAATCAAAAGATTTAACAGTAGAAGATTTAAAACTCGATAATCCATACAACACGTATGTGTATAAAGGATTACCACCTGGCCCGATTGGAAATCCTGGATTACAGGCAATAGAGGCCGCACTTTCTCCAACACAAAATGAATACCTTTTTTACCTCCACGACAATGATGGTGATATTCATTACGCAAAAACATTTGCCGAGCACGTTAAAAATAAAAAAAATTACCTAAAATAATATGCACGATAGACGCTTTGCATTTGTAGATATAGAAACTACAGGACTGGATCCTGATATACATGAAATTATTTCTATTGGATGCATCATTGGAGAATGGCAGAGTGAGACCACAATAAAAGTAGTTGAAAAATTTGAAATTAAAATAAAACCAGAATTTATTGAACGTGCTCACGAAAGGTCGCTTCGGGTGAATAAGTACACAAAGGAATCTTGGGGTGATGCGATCTCACTTAAAAAAGCTATGGAGCAGTTTGCTAAAAAAACAGAGGGAGCAATTATGGTTTCGCATAATGTTTCTTTTGATGCGGGTTTTCTCGAGAAAGCATTTAAAACAACAGATATCCCACCTTCTATGCATTACCACAAACTAGACACCATATCACTGGCATATGCGGTACTCAAGGATACAGACGTCAAAAGGTACTCACTTCAGTATTTGTGTGATTATTTTGAAATAAAAAATGTTAACCCACATACTGCACTTGCCGACACCGAAGCTTTGTTTGCATTATTTTTGAAATTGATGCATTCTAGCGTCGTAGAATGATGGATAAAGGAAAAAAAGTATTTGTGGGTGTTTCAGGAGGAGTAGACAGTTCCGTTGCTTTATATCTCCTTAAAAAAGCTGGATTTGATGTAACCGGCGTCTTTATACGTACTTGGCAACCAGACTGGATAGAATGTACCTGGAGAGAAGAAAGAAGAGATGCTATACGAGTGTGCGCACATCTTGGCGTGCCATTTCTTGAATGTGATCTTGAAGAAAGATACAAAAAAGATGTTGCAGACTACATGGTCTCTGAGTACAAGAAAGGCAGAACACCAAATCCAGATGTTATGTGCAACAAAGAAGTGAAATTTGGTGGCTTTCTTGATTTTGCGATTAAGCACGGAGCAGATTTTATTGCGACAGGTCACTATGCACAAGTTATACAAAATAACGGAGTTTTCGAATTACATAAAAGTGTTGACGCCGAAAAAGATCAAAGCTATTTTTTATGGACACTTTCTCAAAAAGAGTTAAAGCATGTGTTGTTTCCTATCGGGCATCTTACAAAAAAAGAGGTTAGAAAAATCGCTGAAAAAGCTAAGTTACATACCGCAACAAAGAAAGACAGCCAAGGCATTTGTTTTTTGGGAAAAATTCCAATGAAAGATTTCCTCTCTCATTTTATTGAGGAAAAAGAAGGGAAGGTTTTAAATGAAAAAGGTGAAGAAATCGGTTCACACCCAGGTGCGCTTTTCTTTACACTTGGTGAACGCCATGGATTTCTTATTACAAAAAAAGGTCCAGATGATAAACCGTACTATGTTATTAAAAAAGACATTGAAAAAAATACTTTGATCGTTTCAAACGATCCACTTACAGCAACAGATGCTGTAGAAATGGCAAATCAGTCTATAGGAATTGAATCGCTTCACTTTATTTCTGATAAAGCGATAGAAGGCCACATATATCAAGTACGAAGCCGATATAGACAAAAAACAGTAGGCGCTTATATAAACCAATTTAATAATGAAGCCGAAGTTGCTCTTATTGATGCAAAGCTTATAGCACCAAGCGGTCAGTCTTTGGTTATATATGACGGGACACGATGTGTCGGAGGGGGGATTGTAAAATAAAGTGCATACTTGAAAATATATTGTATACTTACACTATATGGATCCTATATATATTGAATATGGCTCAAGACTTTTGATTGCAATGCTTTTAGGTATTGCTATTGGCACTGAGCGAGTTTTTAAACATAAAACTGCTGGCATGCGTACATATGCCATGGTTGCAGTTGGTGCTGCGTTGTTCTCTATTTGTTCTCACTTAGTGTATATGCAGTACTACGTTGGCACTGATTTTAATACAGCAAGTATCCCAGCCGCTATTGTTACAGGTGTAGGATTTTTGGGAGCAGGACTCATGATTTGGAAAGATTCACACTTGGTTGGGCTTACTTCTGCAACAGGTTTTTGGATTTGTGCGGCTATAGGTATGGCTGCAGGCTACGGACTCTATCCAATCGCAATATTTGCAACGATACTTACTCTTTTCGTTTTCGTATTCCTTTGGGCAATAGAAATGCATTTGAGAAAGTTTATTGACAAGAAAGATGGCACAATCCGAAACACTACTGAAGAATAATAAAATGACAACAAGCGATATACGCTCTCGGTTCTTAGAATTTTTTAAAAAACGCGGACACGCAATATTGCCTTCTGCTTCTCTCGTTCCACAGAACGATCCTTCTGTGCTTTTTAATACTGCAGGAATGCAACCACTTGTTCCGTATCTTTTAGGTGAGCCACATCCTGAAGGAAAACGAATCGCTGATTGCCAAAAATGTGTTCGCACTGTTGATATTGAAGAAGTGGGAAATCACAAGAATCTCAGTTTTTTTGAAATGCTTGGCAACTGGTCACTTGGTGACTACTTCAAAGAGGAAGCTATTTCTTGGAGTTATGAATTTTTAACCTCAAAAGAGGAAGGCTTAGGACTTGATCCGAAGAGACTCTACGTAACTGTTTTTGAAGGGAATGAAAATGCACCAAAGGACTTAGAAGCGGTTGAAATCTGGAAAAAATTTATACCTGAAAACAGAATATATTTTCTTGGAACAAAAAATAACTGGTGGAGCCCCGGAGAGAATGGCCCTTGTGGTCCTGACACCGAGATGTTTTATGATGTGACTGAGCACGGGCTAGGAGATATGACTCACGATGAATACGTTTTAGCCGATGAAAAGGGAGATGTTGTTGAAATTTGGAATGACGTCTTTATGGAATATGAAGCGAAAGACGGAAAAGTCGTTGGAAAGCTTGAGCAAAAAAACGTAGATACAGGTTCTGGGCTCGAGCGTATTTCAATGGTTGTCCAAGGCAAGCAAAATGTTTACGAAATAGATACATTTGCTCCTGTTATGGAATATAT
>CAZDDY010000035.1:0-5081 GCA_964504455.1 uncultured Candidatus Saccharibacteria bacterium
CTATAATTATAACAAATATAGGAAAATTGTCAATGTCTCTCCTTTCTAAAATAACTACTGTTTATGGGCTATTTTAGGGTTTACGAATTGCCTTATCCTGGCTACTATATACGCATGAGTCACTCAAAATGGGCTAAAACAGAGCTAAAAAAGGCTGTTAGTGATAGTAAGAAAAGTAAGATTTTTGGAAAAATAGTAAAACTACTTATCGTGGAAGCTAAAAAAGCTGATGGGAACAAAGATGCCCCAGGAGTAAAAATGGCAATAGAGAAAGCACGAGAAGTTGATATGCCAAAAGATAATATTGACCGTGCAATCAAAAAAGCCACTGAGGAAAAAACTGCACTTGAACATATCACGTATGAAGCATATGGTCCGGGTGGAGTAGGAATTATTATTGAGGCATTGACTGACAATCGAAACAAAGCTGCACAAGAAATCAGACATATTCTCACAAAAAATGGTGCGACGCTTGGTGCAATAGGTTCTGTGACGTGGAATTTTAAAAAAGAAGGAAATGAATGGGTTCCACAAAGCACGACTCAAGTTTCTGAATCTGATGGTGAAATACTCACAAAGATTATTGATGAACTTGAAGATAGTGATGAAGTACAACAAGTATTCACGAGTGCAGAGTAGTTATGAGAATACTTTCGATAGATCCTGGATTTGAGCGAATTGGAATTGCAATACTTGATAAGGAAAAAAGTTCAAAAGAAACTCTTGTACATTCAGAATGTTTTCATACAAACAAAGATGATGCATTTCCTGACAGATTAGTATTGATCAGAAAAAAAATAAAATTGATTATTGAAACATACAAACCAAGCATGCTTGCAATAGAAACACTCTTTATGGCAAAAAATAAAAAGACCGGCATGAAAGTTTCTGAAGCGCGTGGTGTGATAATCAGCGAAGCAAAGGGTGAAGGATTGTCTATTCATGAATACTCACCTCTTCAAATAAAAATTGCAGTAACTGGATATGGTAGAGCGGACAAGAAACAAGTAATGAGTATGATTCCACGCATACTTTCACTCAAGGAGGTGAGCGCTTCGGATGACGAACTAGACGCTATAGCTGTTGGATTAACAGCTATTGCACACGAACATTTATAACTGTTTTGTTGATGTAAGTTTTCCCCAACTTTCTCGTTCTCCTATTGCCAAGTAATACGCTCTTTGGTACAAAATCAACATATAATAATAGTTATTCATAAATAGTATGCTCGACGAAGAACAAAAAAATGAAGAGGCTCTCTTAGAATTAAGTGATGATGCATTTGATGCAGACGATGCTGATGACGCAGATGTAGTTGATGATGCAGACCCATTAGTTGATGACGAGACCTTACCTACTGAAGAAGAGGAGGAATATGAAGATGATATAGATTCTCTCGGAGGTTTAAATAGAGACGAAAATTATTAAATAAAAATCCCCTTTTGGGGGATTTTTATTTAATCTTTATAAATCTGTGTTTTCCAATCTTATAAACGTGACCCGACTGTACTTTTTCTTTTACAGTCATTTTTTTATTTTCGGTCATGTCGGTAATTGCACCTCCTTCAAAAAGTCTTCGGGCTTCAGAGTTTGATTCAACGATTCCTTTTCCTAAAAGTATTGGCATAAGTAACCCGGTACCAACTATTTCTTCAGCGTCAGTTGGTATCTCGTTTTTTTCAAACTTCTGTATCCAATCTTTCTCTGCTATCTCTGCCTTACTTTCATCGTGATAAAGAGTAACTACTTTTTTTGCCAACAACATCTTCAGGTTTTTGGGATTAGTTTGAGACTCTAACTCTTTTTTATATTTGGTAATTTCTTCCATTGAAACTTTGGTGCATAATTCAAATCCTGAAATAATCATTCCATCGGTCCAGCTCATAACCTTTCCATACATTTCCTCTGGTGTATCAGTGAGTGTAATCATATTCCCCTCGGACTTCCCCATTTTTACCCCTGTCGGATCGGTAAGCAGTTTTGTAGTAAGAACAAACTTCTCTTTGTTTTTTATTTCTTTCATTAGTGTTCGTCCGGTCAACATATTAAATGTTTGGTCATTTCCTCCAATTTCTCCATCAACATCAAGTGCGATACTATCGTACCCTTGCATAAGTGGGTACATAAGCTCATGCATATACAACGGCTTTCCTTCTTTTATTCTCTTATCAAACAAGTCTCGTTCTATTATTTGTTGAACAGTCATTTTCGAAGCTAAGGCGAGAACGTCTTCAAATTTCATTTTTGCTAACCATGCATCGTTATATCTTAATTCGAAAACTTTTCTACTTTTTGTGTTTATTATTTTTGATGCCTGCTTAAGATAAGAGCGCATGTTCTTTTTTACTTGATCTTTGGTAAGTGGAATCCGTGTTGACGACTTGTCTGGGTCGCCTATCATTGCAGTAAAACTACCAATAAGAAGAACAACCTTATGCCCAAGCGCTTGAAACTCAGCTAGTTTTGTAAGTGGGATAGCATGACCAATATGAAGTGTTGGACCAGTTGGGTCTATTCCTAAATACAACCTTAGTTGTTTTCCACTTTTTAGTAGTTTTTCTAAATACTCTTTAGATGGATAGACTTCTTGTACCCCCCTTTCAAGTAATGCTTTTATTTTTGATTCGTCTGTAGAAACAGATGCCATATACAGGTACTCTAGCACAAAGACGAGGCTTTATCAGCTTATACTCGTGATACTATAGATAATATGCTTCTTAAACCGGTTAAGAAATACAAAAGAAAAAAGCAGAAAAATGTGGGTTCGTTCTTTTCCAGGAACGCCCTCTTTATTCTTGGAGGTTTTTTTGTTTTATGTGGGGCACTTTTTGCAATATGGGTTGCAACACTAAGACTTCCAGACTTTAATGACTTTCAGGCTCGTTTAACACACCGTTCAACCCAAATCTACGACCGAACAGGCAAAGTGCTCTTATACGACCTCCACAAAGACGTAAAAAGAACTGTTGTTGATATTTCAGAAATAAGCCAAAACGTAAAGAATGCGACACTGGCTGTTGAAGATGACAAATTTTACCAACACGCAGGATTTCGGCCTCTTGCCTTTGCACGCGCTGCTTTTTTCAATTTAATAAGTGGTGAATATTCTCAAGGAGGATCTACAATTACACAACAAGTTATAAAAAATACCCTCCTCACACAGAAAAAAACTATTACAAGAAAACTAAAAGAAATTATACTCGCGCTCAAACTTGAGCGAGCAATGAGTAAAGATGAGATCCTTGAAGCGTATCTTAATGAGTCATCTTACGGTGGAAATATTTATGGTATTGAACAAGCATCACAAACATATTTTGGTAAACCATCTAAAGATCTTACGATTGCGGAAGCAGCATATTTAGCAGGAATTCCACAATCACCAACATATTACTCACCATACGGAAGACATACTGATGCATTAAAAGAGAGACAAGAATTTATTTTAAGAAGAATGAAGACTGTTGGGTACCTTACAAATGAGGAATATGAAACACAAAAAAACATTCCTGTAGTTCCAATTGGGAAAGGTGAAACAAAGGGAATTAAAGCACCTCATTTTGTTTTTTTTATTCAAGATTATTTACAAGAAATGTATGGTGAGGAAGCAGTGCAAAATGGCGGACTTAAAGTAACAACAACGCTTGATTACGAGTTGCAAAAAGAAGCTGAGAAAATTGCGCTTGAAGGGTCTCTTGAAATTGAAAAAACATTTAATGCATCAAATATCGGTTTTGTTGTTATGGACCCAAAAACAGGGCAAGTGCTTTCTATGGTGGGTTCCCGAGATTATTTTGATGAAGATATTGATGGTGCATACAACACAACAATTGCACTAAGACAACCTGGGTCATCTTTTAAGCCTATTGCGTATGTTTTAGGTCTTATGAAGGGTTATACGTCAGATACCATTTTATTTGATGTCCCAACAGAATTTAATGCAACTTGTTACCCAGGAGAAACTGATGATAGATGTTACTCACCAGAAAACTATGATGGAGAGTACAGGGGGCCAGTAACAGTCCGTAAAGCACTTGCTCAATCGTTAAACGTTCCTGCGGTAAAAATGCTTTACCTTGTAGGTATACAAGATACTATAAAAATGGCTCAAGATCTTGGAATTACAACATTGAAACCTGATTTTCCATATGGACTTACACTTGTTCTTGGAGGTGGCGAAGTAAGACTACTTGATATGGCAAGTGTGTATAGTGTTTTTGCCTCTGATGGTGTTAAAAGAAAGACCACAGCAATATTAAAAATAGAAGATGCTGATGGAAAAACACTCGAAGAATACAAAGAGGATCCTGGTATACAAGTTGTCCCGGAAAATACGGCTCGAGAACTTACAAGTATTTTATCTGACAATGATGCTCGGATTCCAACCTTCTCTCCAACCTCTGCTCTTTATTTCCCTGGAACAAGTGTTGCAGCAAAAACAGGTACTACAAATGATTACAGAGATGTATGGGTATTGGGATACACACCAAATATTGTCGTTGGTGCTTGGGCTGGAAATAATGATAATAGCCCAATGGTAAAAAGAACTTCAGGAACAATAATTGCCCCAATTTGGCATAAACTTATGGCATACGCAATAGAAAAATACCCACCGGAGCCTTTCATAACATATGCAAAAGAAGAAGGATATGAAAACCTCCCTCCTATACTGCGGGGTGTATGGCAACTACCGGGGGGAATACACGATATTTTGTTTTATATTGATAAAAACAATCCTCGTGGCGGAGCACCTCAAAACCCAAACAATGATCCTCAGTTTAAAAACTGGGAATCTGGGGTCTTAAACTGGTATACAAGCCCAAAAACTCTTGGAAACTAAAAAATATCTTTAACTTTAGATGAGAGGTATGGGTGTACTTTTATTTTGGTGAGTATTTTTTGTTTATTTAGAATTATATGAAGTTTTTGGAGAGGAGAAACTTTTAGTTTTATTGTTGAACCTACCAGTGAAATTTTTTCTTGTGGAATTTGCAGATTTAAAACAACCAAGAATATCTCTGAAATAGCCTTTCTTGTGCTTTCACTTTCATCAACAACATTCTTTGTTTTAGAGAGAAAGTTTC
>CAZDDY010000036.1:0-1421 GCA_964504455.1 uncultured Candidatus Saccharibacteria bacterium
GAGGGTTGCTAACTTTTTCATGTCAGTGATTTTTTTAATTATTTTGTTTTAAAGGTTGCGCCTACATATTCGGCACACTCTTATATTTATCCCCTATATTATAGCATTTCTCATATACCTTGTCAAGGCATATAAAAAGCCGGTCCTTTCAAGGATCCGGCTATGTTTTAGTTATTTTTTATTTACTTTTTCTACAATGAGGCATACTTCTGAAGATCATAATTCCATGCCTGCTGCTGAGATATAAAAATGTAGGCCTTGAAATCCGCTTTTTCTCCGTTTATGCGCAGATTTGGGTTCAACTCATTAAACACCTTTTCTGCTTTTTTAATTTCACTTTTACTTTTCAGCAGTTTCATATTTTGCTGAACATCCCGCCAGTATTGCTTGAAATTGTAACGACCGGCATATCTGCAAATTGCAGATTCAAGGCGATTGTAGCCCTTGATTGGTTTTTGATCCCAATAGTACTTCAACATTCGTCCGGCAGCATCAACATTTAATATCGGATGGAAGCGATCATCATATTTTAAAACAGTCTTTCTGTCATAGTTATGTTCAGCGAGTATTCCTCGCAATTCTCTGCCGTGTTTGAAACATTTTAGTTCTTTACATCCTGCGTATGTTTTAAGTGAAAACTGTACAGCAAGCTGTGGCTGCATATGCACCAAACCAAAACCACCATCATCCCGACCGTTTGGCATAAGATCAACGCCAGTGCTTTCTTCCATAATCATGGCAAGGATAAGTCCGTTGGGAAGATCATATTTTTCTTCAACTGCAGATGTGATATTTTTAAATCGGAGAGTCCGAATTATTTTTGCAGTGGTATTGTCAGCGCCGTACTTAGTAACTGTCCCCGGCAGAGTCAGGTTTTCAATAACCGGATCAGGATACACCCTGGTGAACCCAAGGTCGGGTTTTTGCTTCTGAATGTTTTTTGTTGAAACAGTTTTTTGGGGATTAGTATTCTTTGCTTTTTTACAAGCTGAGAAAATCATCATGAGAATCAAAGCTCCCATAATGACTAAAAGAGTCTTTCTCATAGAAAAATTTTAAGTTGGCAATGTGAGATATCCTGGATATTTTACCATTAAAAATTGAGAAAGTCAATAAGAAAAACCCTATGTTATAAAGGCTTTTAAATCAGAACTTATTTTCTAGAGTCCGTAACGGGCGTTTAGTCCAATAGGGTTTGTTGCACCACGAACCTCCCAGTGAAGGTGAGGGCCTGTTGAGTATCCAGTGTTGCCCACAACACCGATAACATCTCCTTGGTTTACATTTTGTCCAGGTGAAACAGTAATACTACTCATATGTGAATAAAGTGTCTGGGTGCCATTAGGGTGTTGAATAACGACATACTTTCCATACCCACCATTGTATCCTTCGCCATCAGCGACAATAATACTTCCACTTGC
>CAZDDY010000036.1:1521-5059 GCA_964504455.1 uncultured Candidatus Saccharibacteria bacterium
TCATGCTGGTCAGCATTTAAATTCTTAGCGATTTTAGCAATAGTATCTCCTTTTTTAACTGTATATTGAACTCCTGAGACTGGAAGAATAACAAGTGTCTGACCAGGTTTAAGTGTCGTATTTTTAGGCAAATCGTTTGCCCAAAGAATAGTATTTACAGAAACACCAAACATCTTGGCAATTTGAGGCAAAGTGTCTCCGGAGCGCACCTTGTATACAGAAATAGTATCTGAGGCAGGAAAGTCTGAAATATCTGCTTCTGTTCCTAGAGGGCCAGTTTTTGCAACAAGGGCATCGTCATCAATGTCATTACTTGCATCTGCAAGCTTGTTTTTCCTTGTTGGACTAATAGTTGGATTTAAAAGGGGGAGTGTCTGAGAATTATGCTGATATGCAAGCTCTTTCGCGTCAGTTTCCTTGGTAAATAATGAAAAAAGCCCTGCAGCATCTGTGGTAAGAGGAGCAAAGCTACTAATGAATATAGAAATGAGTAAAAGCCACACGGCAATATATGCTTTAAAATATGGCTTTTCTGAAGGTTGACCGGCTAAAATAGGATTGTGGTTAACCTTTTTTGTTAGTTTTTTATCTAAAATAAGCCAAGCAGGCGCGAAAAAAGCTTTAAAAATAAGGATTTCTCGCGAATTACGATCTTGGAGACACGCAGAAATTTATTAATCAAATCTAAGAATTCCCAGAAAGTTTTGTAGGCCTCAAAAACATACTATAATACCTACAGGTTCATGCTACCCGGGAGGGTACGGAAGGTCAAACGACTATCCCCAGAGCTATCCACATGTCAAAAATCATTGACTAAATAACAAATTAATTGTAAAATCATAAAACAATGCAAGAAAATGGCTCGCTAGGGCAAACAAAAAATTATGGTTCAGTCGAAATCACACTTCAAAAAGGAGAAAAAGAGGAGTGGAAAATTATTGACTCCTATAATTTTGAGGATGGAGACAAAAACGTCACATTTTCAAACGGCATAGCCAATTTAACAGTCCTTTTGAAAAAAGGAGAGGGTGAAAAGGAGCTTATAAATGAAATCGACACTCGGGTTAAGCAGTATTATGAAACAATTGCTGAAAGAAGAGAGACAAACAAAAAAAGGGACCAGCAGAGTGAGCTTAAAGAAGGAAAGAGAGACGAGAAAGAGATAACAGAACCGGTGGTGTTTGTTTCTAAGCCACCAAAAAATGAAGAGGGGGGTCCTAAAAAGAAGATTCCGCTGACTAAAGGAAATTTGAATGCAATCGCCCAATTCATAAAAAACGGTGGAGTGCCTGAAGGTGACCAAGCAACGCTTTACGCTCAACATCAAGAAAAAATTGACGCAAAAGTGGCAGAGTTAAAAGGAGTAAAAAATACTGAAGAGGAAAAGTCAGAACCTCCAAGAAATCTTCCGCAATCGCCTGCTGTTTCTGTCCGCACACCAGCAGAAACCCCTAGAGAAGAAATTGTTGCTGAAACAAAAGGCATTGAAAAGAAAGAAGAAACAAGCGATAATTTGAATACTACAATAAAGACCTCAAAAAAAAGCACAATGCCTTCACTAGAAAAAAAACCTGCAGAATCTTCAAACAAGTCAGCGAGAGTTGGTAAATCATACAAAGCAAGTCCTGCAGTAGAAAAAGTGGAAATAAAAAAGTCAGGCTTTACTCTACCTGAAGAAGTTACTTGGCCGACAAACGATTTTAAAAAACATACATGGACAAAAATATCTGAGCTCCCTGAAGGTGGCTTTTTATACGAATTAAATGATAAGGAAAAAACTCAAAAAAAAGTAACTAATCAAGAAACCTTTGATTCACTTCGGGAAATTATTAAAGAAAAATTTACACTTTCTGAAAAAAAATCAGAGGAAGCACTAACCCGTGCACGAAAGAAAAATGGTGTAAAAGAAACAAAGGAATTTGAAAAAAAAGAACTTATCGAGAAACCGGAACCAACATACGAAAAACGAGTTGGTGTTATTGACCAAAAAATTCAAGAAATTTTAAAAGATAAAGTTGTAAAGAAACAAATTCTTGAAATCTTTAATCGTACAAAAAAAGAAGGCCTTATAGTTGCGACACATGGCATGGAATTTACAAACAAGGTAACCACGGAAACAGGAATTATCCCGACTACTGATCTTGATGGAAAATTAACTGCATACTTGCTTGCGGAAGCTCTTGGAAAAGAAAAAATAAAAGAACAACAATTTACTGAAAAAGGAGTTGTTATTGATGAAAAAACAAAAAATAAAGCAGATATATATTTTGATACAGCAGAACAAGGGAAGATTATTTCATTAGTCAAAGATGAGGAAACTGGTAAAACACACCTTGTTTTTGGAAATCACTTTGATGGAAGAAATACCAAAACATCAAGTGCTGCTATTTTGTACTCACTCCTAAACCAGCTAGATAAATTACCAACTGAACTGAAAAAAAGTAGAAAGTTAAAAGAGTTTATTGCGTTTAATAATGATGCTGACAATTTAATTATTCCTTCTCCAATCTTGCGCGACTATAAAGCTGGTCTTTCACAAACTCTCTATGGACACTATCGTGACCTCCCGTTTAATACTATTAAGGAACACTTTTTATCTGGAAAAACTGCACTTGATCCACTTGATCAAAAAGTCCTCTCAGAAAAAATACAATACAAAGAACGAACAATCACTCGAGAAGAAATGCTCCTTGAACGCATCAGGGGTTCAGAAATTGGTGTAAAAAAAGCAGAAGAAGAAATGGCAAAAAACAAAATGCCAACTGAGACACTCGAGCTTGGAAAAGTGCTTATAAATGAAAGAAAAGAATCACCTATTTCAATGAGAGAGTTGGCGAAAATTCGTGGCTATGATGCAACAGTAACACTCAATGAGAAAGGCGCATTTATTTCACGACCTGGAGTAAATATTGAAGAGTTTGGTAGAAAACTGCAAAAAACATTTCCTGAAGTGAAAGTCGTCAACTCAATGATTCTCTTTTACCCAACAAAAACCACTTTCAACAAACATGCATTCCTTGAAGCCTTAAACCTTGTTGAAACAAATAAGCTAGATAAAAAAGATACTCAGGCAAAAGAAAATAGAGCTATCCTTGTAAACCGACTTATTCAAGATGACTTAGGGTGGAAAAAAGAAATGATAAACCACTTGTCTGATGAAAAACTCCAAGAGCTTATACGAAATAAAGAAAAACCAACTACTGGGAATTTAAAATGGGAAACAGTTAGGGGTACAGCCCTACCAAGTAGCGTAACTGAAAAAGAATTTGAAGAATTCCAAAAAACCGGAAAAGTATCGCTTGGAACACTTGAGCAAATTGCATTGAAATTTTCAAGAAATCAAATGCTTGATTCACAGGAAGTTAGTATTTTAAGTTCGTACCAGAAACAAATTGAGGGGCTAGCAAAAAATGCAGAAAAAAGACTTGCTATTGATCTTCAAATAGAAGAGATTAGAAAGAGAAAAGAAGTCTTTGCACATAACAAAGAAGTGCTTCTTGAACGAATCAGGCTCGCAAAAGAACAGCTTGCAAAGTTA
>CAZDDY010000037.1:0-4843 GCA_964504455.1 uncultured Candidatus Saccharibacteria bacterium
TCTTGTTCAAGGGCAATAATCTGATACCCCTCTCTTTTTAGTTTTCGAATAAGTGGGCAAGTAAGTTTTTTAGATTCCCAGGCAATTGTCTCCTCTGCCCCAAGAGCTGATTTTGAAACATCTGTTCTTTTTCTTCCGAAGCGGTCAATAGGACTTGGTGTCACGCCAATCAAATATATTTTGGAAACTCCAGCTGCATCAGCCGTACGAAAAATCGCACCGACATTTTGTGCGCTGCGAATATTTTCAAGAATAAGAATTGTTTTTTTCATCAATTTACTTTATGTAACTCTTAAAAAGAAACCAAATACAGATTGAAAAACATAGAGAAAATATAATATCCCGTCCTTTTAAAAAACTAAAACTAATACCAAAAGAATAGCCTTTTGAAACTGTTAGTAAAATTACACAAAGTAAAAAAATAATAAACAGAACTCCAAAGTGTTTTAAAATACTGTCCTTAGTCATACACTTGCTGTCCGCCCGGCAGGAATCGAACCTGCGACCATCTCCTTAAAAGGGAGCTGCTCTACCAGCTGAGCTACGGGCGGATATTGCTAATAAAATTAGCTTTAAATACCAAGTTAAAATACCATACTGACCATTGAAAATCAATCGTTTTCCTTTTTTTGTAAGGAAAAGTACCAGACTATGATAAAGAAATAATACCCGAAGATAAGCCACACTGAGAGCGAGGAAACAGTGATATAGGAGTACGAAAGCCGAGCAAAAAAATTAACTATCAGAACAATCAGTGCTGAAACTTTCGTAGTTAAAAACCCCGCAAAAACAGTAAGTGGTACAAAGAATATTCCACAAAAAATAACCAAGGCGCTCAACAACATGAGTAGAGGTACAAGAGGAGCAATAATGACGTTTACTGGGATAGAAGATACTGATAACTGCCCGAAAACAAAAACTAAATATGGTAGCACTAAGAGCTGCGCAGAAAGTGTCGTTCCAAAGATTTCTCGCAGTGACCTTGGCAAGAAAGCAACATAACTTTCCATTTTCTTCTGAAATGAAATTATGCCAAATGTTGCCAAAAATGAAAGGTGAAAAGATATGTCGTATGGTAAGGTAAATGGATTAATTACAAGCATTGCAATATACGTCAAAAGTAAAAGTCGTATAGCAAGTTGAGATCGTCCGTAATAATTCGCAATTAGTGCAAGCGATCCCATGATCCCTGCCCTTACAGCTGTTTGACTGCCTCCAGTACCGACAACAAATATTAAGACGGCTGTAAGTGCAAGTATTGTTCCCCATCGATATGTGAAATAACGACGTGATACAAACAAAACCCATGTTAAAAGAATAGAAATATTGTATCCAGAAAGCGCAACTATATGAATAGTGCCTGTTTTTATAAAATTCTCTTTCATCTCTTTCCCCATGAATGTATCGTTTCCTAAAAGAACACCTTGCACCAAAGCATTAAATGGTGTTTTTACATTTTCTTTTAAGAGATTGTTTGCTTTATTAAAGAGTGAAAAAAGTTCTTTGCGAAATGAGAATTTTGCATGATTTACATGCGTTGACTCTGTTGCAACCATGGTAAAAAATATTCTATCTTTACCAAGATAATTAACGTAGTCAAAAACTTTTCCGGTTTCTGTTTGAAAATTCTCTGGCTGTTTTATTAAACCTTTAACAATAAGTGTGTCACCAAAAGATATATCTTGTTGTGAAAAAATTGTTGTTTTGATTTTTCCTTCATCTGTTTTAAATTGAAAATCGGTTTTGTTCTCACTTACGATTGGATTACTGACAACACGACCTACAAGCATTACTGGGGTCTCTTTTTTCTCAAGAAGAATTTGGCTTGGTTTTCTTTCACGAATGAATGTATATGTAAAACCTAAAATACCCATTACAAGAAGAAGCATGAAAAGTAAAAAATAACTCTTTCTTTTCTCTGGTTTTAGCAAGAATATACAAAAAAGAAAACAAACAAGTAAAAAAATAGAAGTGCCAAAGAATATATGCTGAAAGACAAAGGTTAGAATACCAAGAGAAAATCCTACGCAAATAGCACAGAG
This sequence comes from uncultured Candidatus Saccharibacteria bacterium, assembly GCA_964504455.1. GTDB lineage: Bacteria > Patescibacteriota > Minisyncoccia > Phycocordibacterales > UBA9973 > CAZDDY01. The sequence goes on from CAZDDY010000037.1 coordinate 2,043, forward strand.
ACTTTTAAGTGTCATTCACCTATAAATAATTTTTTGACTGCTTGTTCTTCCTCTGCTGAAAAAACTTTTTTATATTTTGCACCTTGTGAGCCTTTAACTCTTTTTTCACATGCATCCCATGTTTTATCTACATGAATTACCCCTTTAACCAAACTCACGTATGAGTATGCTTTTTTTCCTCGAGAAACCTTACTTTTTTTTGTCTGTGTAGAAATCATTTGCTCATAAACACTTCGTGCGCCTGAATACAAAGGCACAATGACTCCATCAGCAAAAAGTGTTGCGATTTCATCCGCCCTTTCATTTCCCAAAACACCAGCATGTCCTTTTACTTTCTCTATAAATAACCGCTCCAACTGCAACAATCTAAATACTATCGGGAAAAGTGGTTTCCATATATCTTGATTTAAAACTTGTTCTCCTGTCTTTGTTTTCCAGCCATTTTTCTGCCAAGAATGCATCCATAAGATTGTGCCATTTAGAACATATGCTGAATCTACATGTACAATAATCGTACCTTCTATTTTTCTATCAAGCACAAATTCCAAAGACCGAAGAAGTGCCGTAAGTTCCATACGATTGTTGGTTGTTTCTTCTTCGCGTCCTCCGAGTTCATATACTTTATCATTTGTCCGAATAATGGCAGCCCACCCACCGGGGCCCGGGTTACCACGAGAGGATCCATCGGTATATATGATGATTTCTTTATGCATGTAAAAATTATATCAAATCTATAATGCGTAATCTGATACTGGTTTTCCCGAGAAATGTACTTGCTTCAATGTTTCCAATAACCCCAACTCGCTCACCTATCTCGGGACTTTTACTGAAACCAGACTCATTTGTAAAAAATCGTATTGCTGATATTTCCGAATTTTCATCTCTAAATGTAATTTCTATATGTTCTTTATGTTTACCGAAAAGTCTAACTGACGAGACAATTACACTACGAAATAAAAAGGTTGGTCTTGGATTCCCTAGTCCGAACGGTGAAAGCATGGTCAACACTTTGTGAGTATTTGGATTTACCTGTTCGAGAAGAAGCTCGTGGTCATACTCATGTATTACTCCTTCGCTTTTTAAAATGTGAAGTTTATTAAAACCTTTAATGAGTACCTCCTCGAGATCAAACATATTTTCTCTCTGTATTTCAAAACCGCCTGCAAGTTCATGACCTCCAAAAGAATGCAAGACGTCTGTTGCCTCTGTCATTAACGAAACAACATTAACACTTCCATCTGATCGACAAGAGCCTTTGAGGATCTGGCCTTCTTCAGATGACCCCCATACAAAAGTAGGTCGAGAATACTCTTCACTAATACGAGAAGCAACGAGACCTAAGACGCCTGGCCTCCACGCAGGGCTACCCAAAACTATAACTGGTTTATCTTCCCTTTTCCCAAGCATCTTATGTGCTTCTTTTATAATACTTGCAACTGTTGTTTTTCGTTCGTTATTTATTTTTGTAAGGTGCACTGCTTTAACTAATGCCTCTTTTTCATTATGCGTACGTAAAAGTTCAAAAGCGACATACGGATCATCCATACGTGATGCAGCATTTATTCTTGGTGTAATGGAAAACGTTATATCATCCTCTGTAATAGTTTTGGGGTCAAGTCTGGTTTCTCTGAAAAGCGCAGAAAGTCCTGGACGTCTACCTTTCTGTAAAACCTTCATGCCAAAGTAAACCAGGGCTCGATTTTCTCCAACAAGTGGCACCATATCTGAAAGTGTTGCAATGGAAACCATATCAAGCAACCATTTTTCAAAACCTTCTTTCGTTTTTTTCTTTACATCATCTTCCTGGGCTAGTGCTTGAATTAATTTAAAAGCAACACCTGCTCCACACAATTCTTTGAAAGGATATGTATCATCTATTTGTTTTGGATTTACTATTGCTGTTGCCTTTGGAAGTACCTCATGAGGCAAGTGATGGTCTGTGATAATAACATCGATCCCAAGATTTTTCGCATGTTCTACTGCATCAACTGCGGTAATACCGAGATCAACAGTAATAACAAGGCGTACATCACGAGCTTTTAAGTTGTCCAACGCTTGAGTACGTAATCCATACCCATCGCTATGTCTATCGGGAATGTAAAACTCAACATTGTCATAAGAAATAGCATGAAAAAAATCTGAAAGAATGACCGCACCAGGAATACCATCACAATCATAGTCGCTATAGACACATATTCTCTCGTTTTTTTCTATAGCAGAAAGCACTCTTTCGACTGCTTTTTTCATATCTTTTAAGAGATAAGGGTTATGAACATCTCTTGTGTAGTCTGGATTAAGAAAAAGCTCTCGTGCTTTCATGTCAAGAATACCGCGTTTTGCAAGAAGTATATCCAGAAGATCAGTTTGCATAGAGCTCATTCTACCATATACTTTAAGTATGCCTGATTCAGTATTTGCAAGAATTATTAAAAGAGAGTTGCCGGCCACGATTTTATATGAAAATGACGAGATGATTTGTATTTTAGACATTCATCCTGTCTCTTTAGGTCATGCGCTGTTAATTTCTAAAACTCAATACGAAATGATGCAAGATGTTCCCGATGAACTTCTTGGAAAAATGTTTATTAAAGCAAAAGAGCTTATGAAAGCAATACAGAAAGGACTCTCCTGTGATTATGTACAAGTTTCTGTCGTGGGAATAGATGTACCACATTTTCATATTCATCTTATGCCGAGATATCATAAAGATCACTTAAAAACATGGGATACCCGCGTGTATGAAAGTGATGAACAGAAAAAAGAAATAGCAGAAAAAATAAAAAATGCCCTCTGAGAAATCA
>CAZDDY010000038.1:0-4797 GCA_964504455.1 uncultured Candidatus Saccharibacteria bacterium
ATTATCATATTTTTGAGTATGGTTGTTTTACCTGTTCCCGTTTGACCAATAACATAAAAGTGGCGTACACGGTCTTCACGAGACATATATACTTTTTTCTCAGTTCCTCTGTATTCGTTTACACCCAAAAGTACCCCTCTTCCATCATCAACAATCTCACTCGGCGCTGGAGCAATTGCTGCTTTTGCTTGTTTAAGTGCAGGATTTGCTGAAACACCAATTGGAAAGTGAAACAATGCTGAGAGTTCTTTTAAATTAACTGCCATTGTTTCTTCATCTCGCAACTGTCGAAAGGAGAAATCGTAGAAAAAATCTGTTGTTTGTTTTTTGGAAATATGATGCCACACAATAGCATTTGAATTTGACTCTTCAAATTGATTAAACGTGGCTTCAATTTCGTTTCGAATTGCCTCTGCTCGATCAGAATTCTCTGCTGATGCGATAATACGAATTGCAGTTCGAACGATTGGTGCTTTTATCTTGTTTGTTATAAGTTCAATTTCTTTTTCGTGTACTTCTTTGTCATCTTTTGCTTTAACTCCAAAAATAAGCTGCTTTAATGCCTTTCCTGTTGCTCTTGTGAATGAAGTGACTTCGGACAAAGCTTGTTTTGCCTTTATCTTTTCATTTTTCATTTTCCAGATAACTTCAGAATATGTTTTATTAAGTCCATCACCTTCTGGAACAATAACAAATTGCACTGCTGCACCTTCACCTCTGCCCTTAAGTTTTGAAAATGCATTCACTATTGCATTCATTGGATCGTGATCAATATTTTCTGAAGTTTTTATGGGTCTTAATTCAAGTTCTGATAAATACGCAAATGAGCCAGCATGGCCTCCATTGTCTGTAAATACATTATAATCATCTGTTACTTCTTCTATTTTTGCGTCGTGATAAAAACCAAGGACTTGTTTTTCAAAAAGATCAATTTTTGCTCTTGGTACACCTGCATAAAATCGCACATCGCTTCCATCATTTGAAAGTGCTATCTCAAGTGTAAAATATTTCTGCTTACTATTTTCTCTTGTGTCTCCGATAGACATCATGCCTGCATAAAATTGCTCCATTGCTTGGATAAAATCTTTGAATCCCTTTTTTTCTACCCCCAATTGCTCAGGAAGTGAGATCTCGAAAAGCGCCATATCAAGACCTTTCCATAAAGGTGTATTTTCTTTGAGCCCAGGTACTCCTTGCATGCTATGTAAATACTGAACAAGGAATCTATGAAAATCATCTTCGACATGAGGGTCGCTTAGCTCAGAAACTATGGCAAGGGTGTTTTTAATACCTTTTTCGATTAGAAGGCCAAAGAGTTCTTCCATTTTTTTGTCATGAGCTTCAGGCTTTAAATGAAGCACCAAACGCTCAACATCGTGTGCAGGCATTCTATGTATAGAATCAAGCACATCCTCGGCATTAGCTCTCTTATAGGCTTCAAGAGTCTCTGTGGTGATATGTTCTTTAACAGGTTGTGCTGTTTCAGGATCAAGTCTACTTTCTTGTTTTGCAATATGTTCCTTTAAAAAGGCCAGCTCTTCTTCAGCTGAAGCAAATCGTTTACCTTCTAGAAATTGGAGGGTTTCCATGGATCAAGTATATCGTTCCTAGTGTCGTTTTACAAAAAATTGCCAAACCCCAGTTGCGAGAGAAATAAAAATGATAATTCCAACAACATATCCGAGATGAATAAGGTTATCTCCTATTACTCCTGCAAGAAAATATCCTAAGTAGCAAAACAATAAGACCCAAAGAATTCCTCCAACAATATTGTATTTTGTAAATGTCTTATAATCCATCTCTCCTGCTCCCGCAAGTGTTGGTGCAAAAGTTCTGACGATTGGAATAAAACGAGCAATAATAATTGTTTTTACTCCGTGCTTTGCATAGAAATTTTTTGTTTTCTCTAGATATGATTTTTTAAAGAAAAAGGTTTCTTTGCGAGTAAACAATTTCGGACCAAGTTTTTTGCCAATAAAGTACCCAACCTGATCTCCTAAAATTGCAGCACTAATACAAACAACAAGAAGTAGTGGGAATGATATCAAACCTTTTGCTGCAAAAAGTCCTGCAGTAAATAGAAGCGAGTCTCCAGGAAACATAACTCCAAAGAAGATTCCAGTTTCAAGAAAAATGATAATACCTATGCCAACAAGCCCAACAAGAGGAATCAGAGTTGTAGGATTTAAAATATCCATACTTAGCGCACTCGTGATCCAGACATTACGTCACCTTCTGGAACAAGGAAAACGGGTTTTCCATCTTTGCCGTCAACAGCCATAAGCATTCCTTGAGACTCTACTCCTCGAATAGTCCGGGGTTCTAAATTAACAATATATAAAACTTGTTTGCCAATGAGAGTTTCATATTCAGGAAAAAACTCTCTAATACCTGAAACAATTTGTCGAGGTTCTAGTTCGCCAAAGTCTATAAGACATTTCAGAAGTTTGTCAGCACCTTCAATTGGTTCAATACTTTTAATAGTACCGATCCTCATGTCCATTTTTTTAAATTCTTCGTATGAGACGTATGTAGTAGTATCTATATTCTCCATGTATTCAATATAGCAAAAGTTCTGGAAAAATTACCATCGAAACCCTGAGTCTACAGAAAGAAGATTAGAAAGAATCCAGAACAGAACTGCGAGTCCGATAGCTAAAAGCAAAACTCGCCATGGAGAATCCCAAATTTTCTTCTTTGATTTTGGCTCATCTAAAAGATTAGGAAGGAGCACAACTCCAAGTCCTACTAATATTAAAATAAATATAACCCAGTAGAAAAACATGTTACTTTTTTCTTAATGCTAATGTGATTTGTGCATCTAAATATTTTGGAAAAGTCATTCCCATAGCTTTTGCCTCTTTAGGCACCAAAGAATTCTCGGTGAGCCCAGGAATAGTATTTGTCTCTAAGAAATAAAAAGTATTTCCTTTTAGTAGAAAATCTGACCGAGTAACTCCATCGCAACCTAGTGTTTCATGTATTAATACTGAAAGGTTCTGAATCTTTTTTGTTTGTGCTTTTGAAAGAGGCGCTGGACATAACTCAACTGTCTTGTCAGCATATTTAATTTTTCTGTCAAAAAATTCTCCTTGTTTCGGAATTTCAACTGGCGGCAATGGTAGTACCAACTCTCCTGTATTTCCAATAACACCACAGGTAAGTTCCCTTCCTCTGATAAATTCCTGGACCAAGACACTTTTGTCATGCTTTAAACTATCTTGGATTCTTTTCTTTAATTCAGTACTATTCTTGGCGATACCAGCACCCACACTTGAGCCAGAGGCATTTGGTTTTACGAAGAGTGGGTATTTAAGTTTTTTTGCTTTGTTTGCAAAAGTTGAAAAATGAGAAAGATCTTTTTTTGTTGCTAAGAGACTTTTTGGAATTGTAAGTCCTGCTACCTCCGCCATAACCATAGTACGATATTTGTCCATAGCAAGTGCGGAAGATAAAACATTTGAACCAGTGTATGGAATATCAAGCGACTCAAGTATTGCCTGAATATGGCCATCTTCTCCAAAAATTCCATGCAAGGCTAAAAATGCGACGTCAACATTTTTTAACAATGTTGGTAGTGTGCGAACTGTCTTGTGAGAAAGATCAATATGCTTCACTACATATTTAGAACGATCAAGCATGCGAAAAACATTCTCTCCTGAAATGAGTGAAATATCTCTTTCATTCGAAAACCCTCCTGAAAGTACAGCAACTACTAACTTTTTTGAATTATTTTTCATATATGTATTGTATCAATAAATACATTACTGAGTTAAATGTTGCTCTCGATCATGAAAGGTGTCCTCTGCCCAGTGTCTATACTTTTCGTTAATATGAATATCGGATTCTGCAATAAGTGGAACCTCATATGGGTGAGTAGTTGCAATGTACTCTTTTAGGGCTCGAAATCTTTCTCCGTCAGTCGTAAAAAGAGTCATGTATTGGTCTACTTTTTCTATTTTCTCTCGCCAAGGAAATTGTGAACTTATTTTCCAAGAATCAACACAAACTGCTAGTTTTTTCTCAATAGTTTCAAGTGCAATTTTATCTGAAACCTTCTTTGAAGGATATGTAGTATAGACAAACTTCATATATAAAGTATATCAAAAAGAAGAGCTTTGCCTGGATCAAGGTCAAAGCTCTATGTACGGGGTTCAACTGCACATACAAATGAATTAGTAAAAAAGGGCGGGTTCATATGTATTATATGTTTTCTTGATTTCGCCGGTCAAGGAACCTTTGTAGAATTAAGGCTGCTGCATGTGCATCAACATGACCTAATTCTTTAGAAGCAATTTTTCGAGCAGTATTCTCAAATTTCCCATGAGAAAACTGTCGTGCAAATGTTGAAGTAAAAAACTCTTTTTCATAATGAATAGGAATATGTACTGATTCCGAAAGAAGTGTGCCAAAATCTTTTGTTTCTTCTAAGATAGAATTTGGGCTACCTTCTTGATTAAGCGACTCTCCAATAACTATTTCTTTCACATGCTCTTTCTCAATGAGTAAAAGGATTGCTGGAATAGCTTCATCATCATTTTTCAGTATAGAATTTGGAAATGCTATTTTCCCCAATTCGTCAGAAAGTGCTAACCCGATCTTCTTTTCTCCATAGTCTATGCTGAGGTACTTCATACCTCACATCCTAACAGAATTTGAGTTTTATTGAAAAATAAGGTATTTTGTACCTGTTCAACCAAGAAAAATGAGGAGGTGTGGCTGAGTGGTTGAAGGCACCTGTCTTGAAAACAGGAGACCGTGAAAGCGGTCCGTGAGTTCGAATCTCACCGCCTCCGC
>CAZDDY010000039.1:0-3870 GCA_964504455.1 uncultured Candidatus Saccharibacteria bacterium
TCTTTTTGATAACAATCTTCACAATACACTATTTCTGGCCGATCTGGTTCATACGCAGTTTCGAACGCAATCTTACATTTTCCTTCGTGTCCATGACTATCATGTTCGCACATACATTCTCTCTGGTGATACACTGGTTTTGTCATATCTTGAAATCGTTCTTCAAATCGACATTTTTGACATAGTCTAGGAATAGGAATATTCATTCTTCTATAAAACCCAAGTTCAGTTTGAATTATTCTGTACGCACGAGCACATGCAGAACACTTAATTGTCTCCTTTAAAATGTCATCAGAGACTTCGTGTAATGTGTCTGCTAAATCACGACTATCAAGCGTCGTTATATATTCGCTTTCTTTTGCATCTCTCCAAGCAAAACCTTGTTGTAGTGCCTCCTCTTTGGTGAGAGGAAAAAAGTAGTACGCAAGAGATTCATTGTACGCATACAGCGAGCAATCATACGGAAAAAATTCGCCGTAGCGAAACTCTCTGCCATTTTTATCGATGTATGGAAGCTCTTTCATTTGTGCAATAATTTTTTCCTTCAGATCAAAATACTCTTCTTTTGTGTATTGTTTGTTGAAAATACAATACTTCTTCTTGTGAAGTCCAACACAGCCGAAACAATCACTGCAAGAAAAACAAAAGATACAGTATTCGAGGTCTCGTGCATCTTCCCAGGAATTACTGCAGAACTTTAAATTATATATTCCAACTCCGCAGACAACGGATTCATATATATTTTCTGCCTTGTCTCCCCAAATTGTATAATCATACGAGTTTGCAGCAGGTGGATAAAGATCAAAAACGTATTTCATATTCTCTCCTCCTCGAACAGAAAAACCATGCTGAACATTTTTAGTATTACTGACTTTCTCGCCAGAAGAATTGAGATTCTTGTTACCATGATAGTATTTATTTGGAAATTGAAGCCAGAATTCTCGAACTTCTTTTTTTAATGCTTGGATCTGTTTATATGAACCTACATTGTACTTTGCTAATTCATGGTCATATTCATCTTTGGTATATTGCTTATTAAAAATACAATATGACTTATTACGCAAATTTACACACCCAAAGCAGTTCGTGCACCCTCGCAGGTCTTTCGAAAACCAAACATCAACACAGCTTTCACAATCCTGGGAGTAAAAACACCTATTACAATCTGTAAGCATAGATGAATCGTAGGAGTATTCACTTTGTTTTGATTCATATAAATCTAAAGAATCTTTTATGTGTCGTCCTTTTACTAAATATGATGAGTCTTCGCAGTAATCTGCATTAAAACATAAATAACAATTTTTCATGTCACCTGCTTCGTTACAGTAATCAGAATTAATCATAGTGAGAACAGAAAGTGCTGGCAACGGAGCATCTCTTCGTAGTTCTTTGAATTGTTCAAAAAATGGTCGAGAAAAATCATAATCACGACCTGTAGCACATTTATCCCACTCATCCCCCATCCAATAATTGTTCTTATATGTTTTTACATCAACATCTTCATGGAAGCCAGAAAAAATTATGTCACCAGTGTGTGCATCTTTTCTTTTAAAGAGACTCTGTTCATTTCTAAAAACCATCCTTCGAATTAGTCGACATTGTGGGCACCAGGTCGGTGGTGGAACCTTCATTCGATCATAAAAATCAAAATCATCTGGTTCAATAGTAAAATCTTGTTTGCAGTTTTGGCAGGTTTTAGTTTGCATGTTTACAATATATTTTGCTGATAGCAATTTTCACAAGCTATTTTTTCATATCCCCAATCTTTCGGATAATATGCATTAATGTCTTTTGAGCAATATGTGCACGTATAGGGCTGACTTTTCGTTTGGCTCAGAAGTAATAGTCTTTCTTTTGTTCTTACATCGAAATGAACTCTTGGCAGTGCAATGTTTTTTCTCTTCAAAAAATCGAATTCTGATTGAGATATATTGTATCTCCACCCAGTAACTGGACAAATAAGGGCTTGTTTCGTTATGGAATCACTTACCTCTGAAAGAGAATCTGGGAGGTTAGAAGTTAATAGACCATCAACACCCTTTTCTTCCTGAGCGTCCCAATATCCTCCTTTGTCTTTCACGTAATTCTCGGTAACTTCTGGGAAATATATAGCTCCGGTTGAAAGATTATATGGACAAAGTCCAAGTGAGTATCCGGGAAATTTCCCATATTCTCCCCTTTTTTTCATATCTGAAATTATATTTTCTTTCAACTTTTCATATTCTTCCTTGGTATATTGTTTATTTAAAATACAGTTTTTTTTCTTTCTTAATCCTACGCAACCAAAACAATTTTCAATCTCAAGACATTGGTCACAATACTCAGAATATCGTGCACCATCACACCAGATCGAGTATTTAAGTTGGTATGCATTTGTTGAACAGCTATTATTTCCAGACATTTCAATATACCAACAACCTGTAAGATCTATATTATCCCTTGCCTTAAGCCCTCGAAGACAATTTAAACAATTCTCAGAGTCTTCCCAACTATAGACATGAGTACAGTTATTACAGTTTGTCATGTAACAACCAACCGAATCGTATGTCTTTATATTAAAATTTTCTCTGTGCACAACATTTTTTTTCAATATTTCTCTATAGCGTTCTTTGTACGCTTCAAGTTCCTTATATGAACCAAGGTTAATTGATTTCAATTTTTCCTCATACTCTTCTTTTGAATACTGAACATTCTCAATACAATATTGCTTCCCTCTTAAATTCCAACACATGAAACAATTGGAAGAATTTCGGCAGTCAAAGAGAAAGGTACTATCAAGACAATCTCGACAGTTTTTTGAAAAAAGTAGATTGTACGAATTGAAACAGTAGGTACAATCGTAACATTGATCGAGAACAAATACGTGAGAAATATCTACGGAATCCTTACAATCTATTGCCCTGTACCCATATGCTAAATTCTCACAATTTTTAACTGAACGAGATAAATAACAGTTTTTTGATTCCCATGCATCATCACACCAATCACAACCTAGATTTTGAGCACCTTGCTGATGTGGACGAGGGACTTTTTCTTGAAGTTCTTTTAGCTGTTCAAAAAAAGAGCGATTCGGATCATACTCTTTCGCATAATCCATTGCATCCCATCCATCACCCCACCACTCTTTTGATAAATAGATAGGATACCGGGCTTTTTCGGGAAGAACTGTAATAAATTTTTCTTTTGAAAAATCTGATGTTCCTGATCTAAATTTTCCAAATGGCCAAAACGCCATATGTTGTTTCCATCTGCATGTTCGACATATATCAGGAATAACAAGGTCAACTTTTCCATACATTAACAACTCTCTATCTTCGATAGTGAAATTTTCTTTACAATATGCGCAAACTCTTGTTTCCATGCTAAATCACTTCTTTTTGGTAACAACCTTCACAATACACTATTTCTGGCCGATCTGGAGCATAACTTGTCTCAAACTCAACGTGACACTTCCCTACATGAGCATGTCCTTCTTTTTGACACATACATTGTCTCTGCCAGAGCTTCATGGGATTACGTGTTCTCAAACGACTATAGTGGCGACATCCATAGCAAAGATGTGGGATAGGTATATTAAACCGCTTGTAGAAGAGAAGTTCTTCCGGAACAATTTTAAAAACCGTAGAGCATCTATCCTGACATTCACCTTTATGCTTACATTCTATGATCTCTTCAAGTATTGCATCTGTTACTTCGGCAATAGTATCAGGAATATTACTAGCTAAGAGTGTTGCTTTATAGTTTTTTTCTTCTTTGTCTTTCCACAAATATCCGTTTGCCTCTGCTTGCTTTTTCGTTAATGGAAAATAATCTTGGGTAACTGTCTCGTTGTAAAAAAATGGTGACAGCTCAGCCGGGAAAAACTCACCG
>CAZDDY010000040.1:0-3422 GCA_964504455.1 uncultured Candidatus Saccharibacteria bacterium
ATCTACCAGTCAGAGGACTAATGGATACAATTGACGGTATGTTCATACTAATTTTTTAAATTGTTAGATGTATTTCGCCCTTATACTAGCAAAACTGAAAAATAAAGAAACACCTCCTAATAGGAGGTGTTTCTTTATTGTGGAACTGGGGGGATTCGAACCCCCGTGCAAAAAGTGACTTGATACATTTCTACATGTGTAGAGTATTTTATTTTCTAAACAACAATTCTATAAAATAAACAAAACGAATTGCTATCGAGATTTGTAGTTTAATATTTTGTATAAATCACGTACAAAATACGAGTCTTTATGTTATGACACCTTATCCATTCTTAAAGACAAAGAATGGTAAGACGTTTGCCAAAGCTTATGCTAGTGCGTAAGCCGGAGCAAATGCAAAGTACGGAGACTTTGCAGACCCAGATGCGTTTGCATTTGGAATGTGTAGAAGAAACTTAACGAGCGCTCCTACCCTCTCGACATGCATATACTAACTCGGCCTCTTGTCGATGCCTGTCAGTCCCAATATATACTTATAAACGAATTTTAAGATCGCGCCGAAGTTCTCGTTCGGTATCGCGTTTCTTTATTGTCTCACGTTTATCATGAAGTTTCTTTCCGCGAACAATTGCAACTTCTAGCTTGATCTTCGTGCCTTTATTATACAATGAAAGTGGCACTATCGTCAAACCTTTGCCCGAATCTTTTTCTGCTAATATTCCAATTTCTTTTTTTGATAGCAAAAGTTTTTTTGTTCGGAGTGGATTATATCCTTCCGGTGTATTTCCGGATTGATAGGGAGAAATTTGAAGACCAACAACATAGGCTTCTCCTCCTCGGATAATTATGTGCGATCCTTCGAGAGACACTTTACCTGCCCTAACAGCCTTTACTTCAAAACCTAAAAGCTCAATACCTGCTTCAATTGTATCTAAAATTTCATAATCAAACCGTGCTTTTTTGTGCAATCCATACACTGTCATATGCGTATCGTAACATAACAGTGTAAAATCGTAGTATGGAAGCAAAATTTACCGTGGCAGGGCTTAGGGGTGTCTGGGGAGATAATCTCAATACTGAAATTGTCGAAAAACATATACGTGCTTTTGGGCATTTTCTACAAAAAAGAAACGCTAAAAGAATAATTATTGGCAGAGATGCCAGATCGTCAGGACCAAGTATCAGTACGCTTACAACAGAAATACTAACAAAAGCTGGTATTGATGTTACTGATATTGGACTTGCTCCAACACCAACAGTTCTTTTTTTGGTACGAAGTGAAAAGTATGATGGTGGTATCATCATCACTGCTTCTCATAATCCTCCAGAATATAATGGAGTAAAATTTGTCACCTCCTCTGGTGGTTTCACTACAGAAAATGAAGTAGAAGAAATAAAAGAATACTTTTCACTCCCCTTGCATGAAAAAACAGAAGGTACACTAACAAGAGATTCGGACCTTTCAGAAAAACATATTGAACATATTTTAAAAAATGTCGATCGAGATTTGATTGCCTCAAAAAAATTTACTGTGGTTCTTGATCCTATAAACAGTGCTGGTGCAATTCTTGGACCCAAACTTATTGAGTCTCTCGGATGTGCTGTCGCAGTTATAAATGGAGTTCCTGATGGAAATTTTGCTCATATACCTGAGCCACTACCTGAGAACCTCACTCGACTTGGCGAAATAGTAAAAAAATTTAATGCTGATATTGGCTTTGCGCAGGATCCTGATGCTGATCGTCTTGTTGTCTGTGATGAAACTGGCACAATTGTTTTCGAAGAATATACTCTCTCTCTTGCTATTAAAGCAGTCCTGAAAAAAACACCAGGAGATATCGTAACTAATCTTTCAACAACAAATACAAATGAGGACTTGGTTCAAGCTGTCGGATTTAAAAATTATCGAACAAAAGTTGGTGAAGCAAATGTTGTTGAAGGAATTAAAAAATACAACGCAGTCATTGGTGGTGAAGGAGGTGGCGGGGTTATTTACCCAAAGATAAACCTTTGTCGTGACAGCCTTACTGGGATCGCACTCATTCTTGAATCACTTGCACAAGAAAATAAAAAAGTTTCTGAAATAGTTTCTGAACTCCCGAAATACGAATTCATTAAAACAAAAATGGCTTTTAGTGGTGATTTGCAAAGTCTCATTGAAAAAACTATCAATCTCTTCCCAGATGGAATTCCAGACAAACAGGATGGACTAAGAATAGACTTTTCTGACCGTTCATGGGTGCAGATACGCTCTTCAAACACAGAGCCTATTATTCGTATTTTTGCCGAGGCAAAAACAAAAGACCGCGCAGAGAGCCTTATTTCTCAAGTCCAATCTCTATTGACGAAATAGATAAATAGTGCTATAATACTGAGGATAGTTTGATTTTGGCGATAGCCATAACTTTAAAAAAGAATAGATATGAAATCAATTTTCATTGTGATCATTATGATCATCACACTCTCTGCTTGTAACAAAAACAGAAGTGGCAACCGCACCCCTGTAAAAGAAAACCAGGCCGACACAATCTCAACTACAAAGGTTGAAATTCCTGAACAGAAGGTTGAAGACCTTGGAGATCAAATTTTTGCTTTCTGGGTAAAAAAAGTTGAGGTAAAACCTATTGTCATTAACGAAAACGGCGTATATGGAGAAGGTGAGGAACCGGCCACTACTTTAGAGTATGAAATATATTTCTTAAGTTCTGAAGAGGAAGGGAGGGAGGAACAATTTAGTGCCTGGAGTTATATACCAAAAAAAATCACTTCAGATGAAAAGGAAGAACCTTGGTATAAGGAACAGGTGGAAAGCTTCAAGCGCCTAAAAGAACTGTACAACAAGATCATAAACGCTCCAAAAGGAAGGCTTTATGTAGAAGGCAATCAGGGAAAAATTGAAAAAATTTCTTTGAAGGTTGATATTAAAGAAAAAAAAGTTGGTAATGCAAAAATCCGGCAGGACGATATGGTGGTGCTTTGGACAAAATATGGTTATTAAAATAGCAAGGGCTCTCAAAACTGAGAGCTTTTTTTTATCGGTAAGGCATATTCCCCTATCTTCGTTCGCTTAATCCAAAATGTTGTCATGGGAATTTTAAGTTTTTCTCCAACATCTGAGACCAACTGTCTTACATAAAATCCTGGCGAAACTGTAATTTTAAACTTAAAAACTTTAAATTCTCTTTGAAGTAAAATGTGTTCTGCCCATGAATCAAAAATTTTCTTCTGTCGAAAATGCCCTTGGACAGTATCAACTGAATTTTTTATTTTCAAAAGGAGTTCATTTGATGTAATACTCCTTTCTTCGACAAAAGAAAAATCAAAAAGCGATACTTTGTGCTTCTCTTCTTTTTTCCTGCCAGCTTTTGCGTGAACAAATCGAGGAACACCATTGATTGGCTTGGAAGAAAATGCTGGATACA
>CAZDDY010000041.1:0-3119 GCA_964504455.1 uncultured Candidatus Saccharibacteria bacterium
TCGAGATGCTCCCTTGAGAGCTCTCCGACACAAACAACTGGAGTAATATTAAAACTAAGTGCCCGAATGATTTTTTGATTTATAAGAGAATGAGGTTCTCCCAATGCACGCCTCTCGGAGTGTCCGACGATAACATACTTAACACCGAAACTCGAAAGAATCTCTCCTGAGATATCTCCCGTATGCGGACCACTTGAGAAACTTGATATATCTTGAGCTCCAAGTAAAATCCTTCTGCTTTTAAGGCTGTTGATGACTGCAAAATATGGAGCCGGAACAGCAAGTATGGCTGTTTTTTTACTTTTTGTAAGATATGTGTGGACTGCTTTTGCTAGTTTCTTTGCCTCAGTAACAGTTTTTGGATTTGCCTTCCAATTTGCAATAACAAGAAGTGACATACGAAGATTATACAGGATAAAAAGGAAGCAGTATACTAAGTGCATATGAAGAAAATGCTCTTATTCCTCTTGGTATTAATTATTCCAAACATAACAAAAGCACACGTTGGCTACATCGTTGGAGAAGAAGTTATGGAGAAACACGTAGGTAAAGATCTTTCTTTTTTACTTACTCCGTTTTCAAACATAGAGTATATTGGCCTAATGCTTCTTTTTGTTGTTTTAGTTTTTATTGGCTACTTCGTACTAACAAAAACACTATGGGGTAAAAAATGGTCAGAAAGAATAAATGAGAAACTTACTTCATATCATGAACTCATTCCATGGATTATACGTCTCTCTTTGGGTATTGCCCTTATTGGTGCAGGAACAGAACAAGTGCTTATTTCCCCTCTTCTTAAAAATATATCCTTAGGAAGTCTTCAAATTGTGCTTGGTTTTATGTTTATGGCTGGCTTTTTACTAGTACCTGCGACACTGACATCGATTGTGTTATATGTGATTGCTCTGTCAAAAAACATATACATACTTGGTAACCTAGACTTCCTTGTCCTTCTGTTAGGTTTTCTTGTTTTCCATAGCGCACGACCAGGCATTGATGATGTACTAAATATATCGATCCTGAAAAAAATAAAAATTCATAGATTATTTCTCGCTCCATTACTTCGCTTCGGTATCGGAATAGGAATGATCTACCTTGCGTTGTACGAAAAATTACTAAATCCACATTTTATGGAACTTGTTGTGCACGAATCAAACCTTGGAAGTGTTATACCTGTCAGCCCTGAAATGTGGGTGCTTGCGACAGGCATTATTGAACTTGCTGTCGGATTGTGTCTTCTCGTTGGATATAAAACTCGGGCCGTATCAGTCATAGCTATTCTTGTTTTGTCACTCTCATTCTTTTATTTTAAAGAAGCAGTTTATTCACACATTACTCTTTTTGGAACACTTTCGATACTTACCATTGAGAGTAGTGGTGTCTTTTCAATTGATGCATTGCGAAAAAAGAGAGAATCTCAAAAATTACAAAATAAAATTTTTCAACAAAGTATCACACAATAAAAAAACCGGCCAGGAGGCCGGTTTTTTAAAACGACTATCGTCGTGGTCGCTCTGCCATTGGGCGAGCTTCATTCACCGTGATAGTTCGTCCATCGAGTTGTGAACCGTTGAGTGCGCCGATTGCTTTTTCAGCATCTGCGTCGTTCATTTCAACGAATCCAAATCCTTTTGAACGTCCTGTATCACGATCAACGATAACTGTTGCGGAGATAACTTCACCATGTGGAGCAAAGAGTTCTGCGAGTTTCGCATTGTCATAAGCCCATGGAAGTCCTCCAACGAAAAGTTTCTTCATTGAGAGACAAAAACACTACTAATGCCTGTATACTGACCAAAGGATAGATCGTGTTTTGAAGAAACCCTCAAACATTGCCTAACCAACATACACAGTTTTCATACTGTAGCATAGCGTATGGTAAAATGCACGGATGGAACTTCACCCTATTGTTGAGAAAATTAAGAGCCTTCTTTCAGAGAAAAACATACCATTTGGCTATTTTGAACACGAGGCGGTACGAACATCAGAAGAAGCACACGCACTTCGCCCAGGCTATCTACTCTCTCAGGGTGCAAAAGCTATTATTATGCGAGTTAAGCTTCGTGATGGAGGATATACGTTCGTACAATGTGTTATTCCTGCCAACAGAAAAATCGACGGGAAAGCAGTACAGAGAATACTTGATGGCAAAGGAATAAGTTTTGCAACAGAAGAGGAATCAGCAAAAATTACAGGTGGTATTGAGTTTGGAGGAATTCCGCCATTTGGGAATCTATTTGGACTTTTTGTGTATGTTGATCCAAAACTTTTTGAAAATGAAGAAATTCTTTTTAATTGTGGTGATAGGAAAGCAACAATTGTTATGAAAACAAAAGATTGGGAAAAAATAGTAACGCCAATACAACATGCCATCTCAAAAGAATAATAAAACTGAAGACACTATGAGACTCAACCAATATCTTGCAAAACGAGGCATTGCTTCGAGGCGAGAAGCTGATGAGTTTATCGAAAAAGGTAAGGTCTTGGTTAACGGAAAAAAAGCAGTCCTTGGACAAAAAATTAATCCTGTAAAAGATGTGGTTGATTTTCAAGGAAAAGCTTCATATGTCTACTATGCCTACAACAAACCAAAGGGTGTTGTCACCACAACCCCACAAAAAGGTGAGAAAGATATTTTAAAAGTAACTCGATTTCCTCAAAAAGTATTTCCGATTGGCAGATTAGACAAGGATTCTCATGGATTAATCATTATGACAAACGATAGAAAACTAACTACACACATGCTTGGACCTACTTCAACTTACGACAAAGAATATATAGTAACAATACAAGAAAAAGTGACCGATCATTTTTTAGATTTTTTGAGGAATGGAGTAACACTTGATGACGGAACAAAGACAAAGAAGTGCAAAGCATCCAAAATTGCTCCCGATAAATTCTCTATTACCCTTCTTGAAGGAAAAAACAGACAGATCAGAAGAATGGTGGATGCGTATAAATATCATGTAGAAGATTTGAAGCGTATTCGCATTGGGAAAGTATTCCTCAGAGATTTAAAGCCTGGTTTATTTCGCTCAATTGCACCTAAAGAATTATTTTGACTTAGCCTTCGTTTCGGGGTAAATTTAGCCTGATATTTTAAAACTCAAAATTAAATA
>CAZDDY010000042.1:0-3113 GCA_964504455.1 uncultured Candidatus Saccharibacteria bacterium
CTACGAATGTTACGAGCAGTTCGCTTTGCATGTGAACTTGGGTTTGCAATACAACACGACACAATTTTAGCAATAAGTCAAAAAGCGCCACTCCTTGAATTTGTTTCTTGGGAAAGAAAAAGAGATGAGTTTATAAAAATAATACTTTCTCCTGATCCAATGCTTGGACTTGGCCTTTTGCAAAAACTCGGTCTTTTAAAATACGTAGTACCTGAACTTTTAGAAGGTGTCGGATGTGAACAAAAAGGTGAGCATATTTATGATGTATTTGAGCACTTACTTCATGCGCTAGATCACGCAGCAAAAAAAGAATGGCCTCTTGAAGTCAGACTCTCCGCGTTATTTCACGATATCGGAAAGCCAAAGACGCGAAGATGGGATGGTACCAAAGCAGGTGGAAAAGGGAAGTACACATTTTACGGGCACGAAGTGGTTGGTGCACGGATGACTGCAAAAATTCTTGATCGATTTCATTTTTCAAAACATATTATTGAGCGAGTGGTGAACCTTGTGCGCTTCCATATGTTTTTTTCGGATACTGAAACCATCACGCTTTCAGCAGTACGCAGAACAATTGCAAATGTAGGAAAGGACTATATTTGGGAATTAATGAAAGTGAGAGAATGTGATCGCGTCGGTATGAAGAAAAAAGAAGCCCCGTTTAGATTACGAAAGTATCATGCCATGATTGAGCAGGCTCTACGAGATCCTATTTCAGTCGCACAACTCAAAATTGATGGAGAAAGACTTATACAAATGGGAGAGAAACCAGGTCCAAAATTTAGCTTTGTGCTTCATGCACTTCTCGAAGAAGTACTTGAAGATCCACAAAAAAATACTGAACTCTTCTTAGAGAAAAGGGCAACAGAGCTTTTAGCGCTTCCGCTTGAGGAACTAAAAAAGATTGGGGAGTCTGGGAAAGAGAAAAAAGCAAAACTTGAAGAAGAGGAAATAAAAAAACTCCACAAAAAATATGGAGTGTAAAATAAAAAACCCTGCATAATGCGAGGGTCTTTGTTCTTTTTTGTACCAGTTATTTTTTGGGAAGGTACTCATCAATTTTTTTCACTTCTTTTCCTGCTTCCATTTTTCTTTTGCTAAGGATCAGTGCCAAAGGCCACAAGAGTCCAATGCTTCCAATGATTCTTTGCCCTTCAATAACTTGAGGGCCCAGGATAATTGCTCCCATCAAGATGATGAGAAAGATTATTCCAAAATGTGTCGGGGTTTCTTTTTTAGTCGCTTCCATTTTTTTGGTTTTTGTAGTTTATTTTTGAAAAAATTTAAATCTGTTTTTACATATCCAAAGAAAAAAGAAAAGGCAACCTACGGAGCTGCCTTTCATTGGATGGATTATAAGGGGGATTAAAAACGGTCAATTCATTTTGTCATTGTTTCCTTTGTACATTACTGCAAAAAAGAGAAGAGCAACAACTGTCAGAAAAGTCATTAACCAGGGCTTACCATCGCTGTTTGGAATATAAATTCCGGCGAGAACGGTTAATCCTGTAAATAATACTCCAAACAAAAATGCTTTTGCTCGGAATGAAAGGCAATAAATTAGCTTCATAACGAATAGATTTTGTTTAGTTTTCAATGTTTACGAGTGTATTATAGCAAAAAAGGCTTGTTTTGTCAAGCCTTTTGGTTCTATTTTATAGGTGGGTATTTATGTAAAACAAGCACATTTGGTATCGCATGAAGTTTTTCTTCAAATAAAAGCAATTCAACTTCTCCTGCATATTTTTTCTCCACATCTATACATCTGTAATAGAGAGCAAACAACCTTCGTTTTATGCTACTTGGAGCATTGCACTTTTTTGCTTCCGCGTATCTTTCTGCTATTGTTTCCCACAAGTTGACTAAAATACCTTGTATTTTCTCGAGCTTTGCTTTCGAAAGATGTGTAGTTTCAAGTTTTATTTCATAGCTCATCAATTCTTCAGCTAGATCGTTTACAGTTTTTTCAAGCAACTCAATTTTTTCTGTGTCTGCCATAGTATATGGAACAGACGACTTTCTTTTTTCATCTGCCATACTATTTCAATTTTCTTTTAATTTAGCAGATTTTTATAAAAGGCAAAACTACATTATTATATCCAAAAGAACAGGACAGTGATCACTTCCTAAGACCTCTGAAAGAATTTTTGCGTTTTTTGCTTTTGATTTAATTTTTTTACTTACCAATATATAGTCTATTCTCCATCCTACATTTCTTTTTCGTGCATGTGCAAAATGACTCCACCAACTATAATGTCCATTTCCTTTTGTAAAAAGTCTAAAAGTATCAACAAATCCCTCATCAAGAAAATTCTGAAACCCTTCGCGTTCTTCATTGGTAAATCCTTTTTTTCCTATATTTTCTTTTGGTCGAGCAAGATCCTCTGGAGTGTGTGCAACATTTAAGTCTCCACAAAAAATAACCGGCTTTTTCTTCTCAAGTTCTTTCATGTATGAAAGGAAAGCTTTGTCCCACACGTTGTGACGAAGTGGAATCCGAGAAAGGTCATCTTTTGCATTTGGTGTATACACTGTCGCAACAAAAAATTTTTTAAATTCAAGTACAATCACCCTTCCTTCTTCGTTTGGATTTCCGTATGTATCGGAAGTCAGTTTATATTTTTTTGCGATTTTCTCAGGAATATCATTAAAAACATTTTGTGGTTTTTCTTTAGTAAAAATTGCGGTACCACTGTAGCCTTTTTTTGAAGCCGAATTCCAATACTCATCATATTGTTTTAAATCAAGAGGGGATTCATGTTTTTCTGCCTTTGTTTCTTGTAAACATAAAATATCCGGTTTGTATTTTTCTATAAAAGGTATAAAAAAATTTTTTTTGTGTACTGCACGGATGCCATTTACATTCCAGGAAATAATTCTCATAGAGAAAGCATACCGTAGCCATGGTCTTTTGACAAAAGAACACTTCGGGCGTATCCTCAAGGTGACTTAAATTTTAAAAAAATGATTGAAACTATTGAGGTACCCCTACCTTTTATTTCGCAGAAAATAGCTTTCGATCGTTTGATCGAGGCAAATTTTTTTACTGTAACAGATGAGTGCCGTGCACTTCTTGAACAACATGAAGCGTATGGAAATTTTATTGTGGCACA
>CAZDDY010000043.1:0-3028 GCA_964504455.1 uncultured Candidatus Saccharibacteria bacterium
TGTGGCTCACTTGAAAGAAGCTTAAAACGAACACGCTTGAGATTTAAGAGTATTAAAATAACGTCTTCTGTAACGCCATCTATTGTTGAAAATTCGTGTGCAACACCATCTACTTTTACAGTTGTGATTGCAGCACCTGGAAGTGATGAAAGAATGATTCGGCGAAGACTATTTCCCAATGTGTGGCCATAGCCTGGATATAAATTATCAATTTCGAAAACACCTGAGTACCCCTCTTCCTTCACAGTCTTTAGTTTTGATGGCAATAAAATTGTTGTCTCTACCATACCTTTTTATTTAAATTAACTATTAACGACTGTAGAACTCGAGGACCGATCCAAGATCTACAAACTGCTCAGTATTTTTTGGCATACCTTTCACCATGCCAGCATTCTCGCCAGCATCAAATGAAAGCCATGTCGGAGCAGAATATTTTTTTAATTTCTCATCAAGATTTGAGAAGAGTGGGCTCTTCTGACTTCCGATGCGAATTGAAACCTTATCTCCTTCTCGAACTCTGTATGAAGGAATTGTCGTGCGGGTACCATTTACGAGGATATGTCCGTGTGAGACCATCTGTCGTGCAAGATTTCGTGTGTGTGCAAGACCAAGTCGATAGACTACATTATCAAGACGAGATTCGAGAAGTTCAAAAAGTTTGTCAGTGATGTGCATGCCTTTTGCTGTTTGTGCTTCGCGAACATAGTTTCGAAGTTGTCGCTCTGATACACCGTAGCCGAAACGCAACTTTTGCTTTTCAATAAGCTGGAGGCCGTAGTCTGATGCAGCTTTCTTTCTACCGACAACTACTTTTTGAGCAGCCAAAAACTTTGGTGTCTGGCACTTTTCGTAAACTCCTGGGCCGAGTCTTCGGCATAGCTTGTATTTCTTGCGTGTCTTCATAAATTATTCTCTACTATACTCTTCGTGGCTTCTTTGGTTTTGGACCATTGTGTGGAATAGGAGTAATGTCGCGAACTCGTGTGATATCGATGCCTCGTGCCAAAAATGATCTGACCGCTGCTTCACGTCCACTACCAACTCCTTTGATTTCTACTGATGCTTCTTTTACGCCAAGTGATGCTGCACGTTCACCAATAAGATCTCCTGCCTTTGATGCTGCAAACGGAGTACCCTTCTTTGCGCCTTTGAATCCTAGAGATCCTGCTGATGTCCAGAAAATTGTATTACCGTCATTGTCTGAGAAAACTACCTTTGTGTTATTGAACGTTGCTTCAATGTGTAACACACCAGAAACTAATTTCTTTTTTGGTAGCTTAAAGGCTGCACCTTTAGCGCCACCTTCATTTCCTTTTTGAGTTGCAACACGTTTCTTTCCCATGTGAAAAATACTTAAATAATTAATGTATGATTATGTCTTCTCAACCTTTCGACGACCAGATCCCATTGTCTTTCTGACATTGCCTCGAACTGTTCTTGAATTTGTCTTTGTTCGTTGTCCACGGACAGGAAGTTTTCGCATGTGTCTAACACCTCGGTATGCTTTGATGTCTTTCAATCTTTTGATGTTTGCAGAAATTTCGCGCTTTAGGTTTCCTTCAATCTTCATTGCTTCGATAAGTTTTCGAAGCGCATCCTCCTCGTGAGTTGTGAGAGCTTCTACTTTCTTACTAGGATCAACCTTGGCTTCCTTCAAAAGCTTTCGTGAAGTAGAAATACCGACACCGTAGAGTGTCGTTAATCCAATTTCTATTCTCTTATTGTTTGGGAGGTTGATACCAAGTACGCGCATGATTATTGTTTTTGTTTATGTTTTGGGTTATCGCAAATAACACGGAGATGTCTCTTCCGTAATACAATTTTGCACTTATCGCACATTTTTTTTACTCGTGATCTTACTTTCATACAAAAACAAAGAAGGAGCATCCTCCTTTCTTTGGGAAACGTAATCTAAACGTTGTAGATGCATACTAGCAGAAAGCTTAAAAGTATGCAAGTCCCGTAAGGCTTTTTGGGGATAAAAGGGGTATTACGCCCGACGGATTATTCTTCCCTTTCCACCATATGGATCTTTTATAAGTTCTACTTTGTCTCCAATCAAGACTTTTATATGATTTATACGCATTTTTCCTGCTAAATAACAAAGAAGTGGACCTTCTTCGCCAGGAAGTTGCACCCTAAACTGCGTGTTTGGAAGCGCTTCTACAACCGTACCTATAACTGTATTTTCTGCCATATTATTGTATTTCTATTTTAACTTTATTTGGAGATTTTGGTACTGTACTTACCCAAAATGGTCTAATAATAAGTTCTGCTTTATCTATGCCTTCTGCATAATCTACCATAAAGTTATCAAAGAGGCTTTTCTTTAATCCAATGATTGAATCTCTAATTTTATTTTCATCAATGGTCCATGTGAACTCTATGTCACCCGAGATGGTGAGTGTTACGGATTGTGTATTTTCATCTATCGATGCCGGAGAAATAATTGTGCCAGAAAGTTTTGAAGGTTCACCAATAGTTACTGGGGTTTCCTTCTCAAGAATGATCTTTTCTTTTAATTTTTCATCAAGGATAGTTTTTGGCAAAAGGAGCACAGAAAGAGAACCCTTCTTCGTCACTTTTGTAGTATCAGATGTTTCGCCTGGGGCAGCTTCGAGTGGTAGAAGTGTGAGTGAATGTGCATTTTTTAGATACACATACCCTTCTGGTACCTGCATCTCTATTTGTGAGACAAGTTTTGATTCTAGCTGTGTTTGAAGCGCTGTTTCTTTTTGCGTCAAAGTATCACCTGAAAGAGAGAGGGATGTTCCATTAAATCCACCAGAAAACGCTTTGGTTGATTTTGCATAGACCTTATCAAATGAAGCACCACCCTTTAATCCTGGTACAGTAAAAGTACCTGCTGCTATGTTGTACTCTGGACCAGCCTTATCAGCAACAACTATTACTTCAAGCTCTCCTGGCTTTTGTGCTGAACCACCAGGGATACTTACCTTATTTTCGATACGGAAAATTTTACCATCAGCTGATTCTAGGCGAGTGGTTGCAATAAGTGTTTGAGGAG
>CAZDDY010000044.1:0-2912 GCA_964504455.1 uncultured Candidatus Saccharibacteria bacterium
GATACTTCTATGGTTACTGACTTTTTGAGTTCAGGAATATAGACCTTCTTTTTTTGAAGATTTGGGTATTTTCGCTTGTTGCCTGTTGGATTAAACTTGGTTGCACGAACCTTGTTTGAGTAGCCTCCAGCCACCTTTGAACCTTTTTTAGTTACGGGACATGTTTTTGCCATATATATTTCTATCGGTTACAGGAAGTCATGGTATCATTAAATATACGTTTTGGCAATTATATGGAAACACTCGGCACAATTTTAAGTATTTTAGTTCTCATCTTTTCAATCGTGGCACATGAAGTGGCGCATGGTTTTGCTGCTCTTCGGTACGGAGACAGAACAGCACTTTTTCAAGGGCGTCTTACCATGAATCCACTCAAGCATCTTGATCCGATTGGATCAGTGCTTTTACCAATACTTCTGGTTATTTCAAATTCACCAATCAGATTTGGGTGGGCAAAGCCAGTACCAGTGAATCCAAATAATTTTCATCTCGGCAAGCGAAGAGAAGCGACATTTATAGTTGCGATTGCAGGTATTGCAGTCAATATACTTATTGCACTTGTATTCGGACTCCTTATTCGTTTTGGTGTTGTGTCAATGACAAGTCCAATGTTTCCAATCTTTATTTTAATAGTCATCATGAATATTTCTTTAGCAATATTTAATCTGATTCCTGTACCACCACTTGATGGATCAAAAGTTCTTTTTTCAATTTTGCCTTCTCGGTTTGAGCCATACCTACACATGCTTGAACAGAAAGCATTTTTTCTTGTGATCGTATTGATTGTTATCCTTTCTATACCCCGTTTTGATTTTCTTACGCCACTTATTAAGGGACTATTTACATTGATTACGGGCTTGCAGTAAAAAAGCCCCGAGGAACCTTTGTGATTCCGTGCGGGGCATCCTTTATTTAGGACAAATTAATGCCTCATTGTTGTAGTGCGTTGAGGCGGAAGGATTTCTATTATAGTCTCTCTAGTTCTCGTATAAGTCAACAACACTTGCTACTTCATCCAAAGAAGTAATACCTTTCAAAATTTTTACAACACCATCTTCTCTCATATCTAAAAGTCCTTGCTTTGCAGAAACTTTTTTTATTTCACGCTCACTTGGGTTGGTTGGCATAATTTTTTCAATTTCTTCATTTGTCTCGATTGCTTCAAAGAGTCCGATTCTTCCTTTGTATCCAGTCATATTGCATTTCAAACAACCAACAGGTTTATAGATTTCCATATGCATATCTTCTGTGATCTCATACTTTGCCATATTTTTTCCGTTGTCGACTGCATTTTTTATTATTGTACGAAGAAGTTGCATACTTTCTTTAGTTGGATTAGCATCAAGTTCTTTACAGTCTTTGCACAAGCGTCTTACAAGGCGTTGTGCAACAGAAAGTGTGAGGGCGGAGACAAGTGTTTTTGGATTTACATCAAGATCAATGAGTCGTGGGATGACTCCTTCAGCTGAGTTTGTGTGAAGTGTTGAGAAAACCAAGTGTCCGGTGAGAGAAGATTCAACCGCAATCTTTGCTGTTTCAGAATCACGAATTTCTCCCACCATAATGACATCAGGGTCTTGGCGAAGTGCTGCACGAAGTCCTTCTAAAAATCCGTATCCTTTTTCGTTCTCAACTTGCGTCTGTGTAATTCCAGGCAAGTGATACTCGATAGGATCTTCAATGGTGATGATTTTTATTTCAGTTGAATAAATTTTACGTAGAAATGCGTAGAGAGTTGTTGTCTTACCTGAACCTGTTGGACCAGTCAGAAGAATCATACCGTTTGGTTTTTTTATTTCGCGCATCATTACTTGAAAAACATCATCATTGATTCCCATATCTTCAAGATTTACTTGGATAGATCGAGGGTCAAGCAATCGCATAACGATACCTTCTCCATAGGTTCCAGGGACAGATGAAACACGAACAGAAATTTCTACATCTTCAACATAAATCGAAAATCGCCCATCTTGTGCTGATGCGGTGGTGGTGAGTTTTAACCCGGAGACTAGTTTTAATCTTGAATTAATAAGCTTGTGCATTTCGTGCGAAAGCTCAGTGATATTTTGTAACACTCCATCAACACGAAAACGTACATGCACCATTTCTTCTTCTGGCTCAAAGTGTATGTCTGAGATCCCAAGTTTTATAGCAGAACCTAAAATAATATCTAAAAGATGAGATGTTTGATGAATTGATTTTCCGTGAACAACTTCATCAAGTACATGTTTTACATCTGCTAAAACATTGATCTGCCCTCCAATTTCAACAAGAACGTTTCCGATAATATCAAGTCCACCCACTCGTGTTGTGGTTGCAAAAGAAATTTCTTTGTATCTTTCCCACACTTTTTCAAGTGAGGCAGTCGAGGCCATATAAAAGTGACAGACAAGACCTTTCTCTTCCATCGCTTTTTTAAATCCTTGCACTTCAATTTTATCAGGACTTTTTACTGCAATATGAAGATGCGTGCCAACAATACGAAATGGTGCAATGTGCCAGCTTCGGGCATCTTCTTCACTTATATAGCGAAGCGCTTCATTTTCAATTGGCATAACCGAAAGGTCAACATAGGGGAGACCGTAGCGCTCCTCTGCAAGTATTCGTACAACATCTTCTTCTTCACGTACACGAATTTCGCTCAGGTATTTATCGCTTTTTGGATCATTTTGAATTGACATGTAGCTATAGTATACCCGCCTACTACTTTTCCTCAAAGAAATTTAGGAAGGAATAGACGTACAGGAAGTCATTATTTCTTCCAAACTACGTCTATAGTAATTGAATAACAGTTTCTCAATAGACAGGCCTTGACTTTTCTTTAGGTCTGTGATACTATTCGGAGGAAATATATGCGTAAAAGTGGCTTAAAAACCAGCTTCGCATCCTTTAAATAACCCTAAACTCATTTA
>CAZDDY010000045.1:0-2708 GCA_964504455.1 uncultured Candidatus Saccharibacteria bacterium
TCAACAATAACAAAGCCTCCCATATCATACTCTGTTGATTTTGGATGGATTTCATTTCCAGCACGAGGTCCTGAAGAAACAATTGGCGAAAAACTAGGTTTTACTTTATGTTTTTTTATAAGATTAAGTATATATTCCCGTAATGCAACTTCTGTCTTGTGTTTCTTAAAATTTTTTATCAATTCAGAAAAAATTCTGTCGGTAATCTCGCACGCTTTTTTAATCTTGGCTATTTCGCTTTTCTTTTTTATTTGAGCCATTAATAGGTTCGAAATGTTTTACCAAGCACTAAAAATAAGAGCAAAAACAACAAAGGTTAGAAGTTGCGCACCTGCTGTGATGAAAAACATTTTCCAAGCTAAAGCTCTTGGCTTTCCACTCCAAATAGCCCCACCTGCTAAGGTTGTCATAACGAAACCGAACCAAACACAGAAAGCTACTCCTAAAGAAGTCTTACTACCTACCCAATTTTGTATATGATAAAAAAGTACGCCAGCAGTAATAAAGGAAAGAAGTAATTGTAAAAAATAGGCTCCTCCCATTCTTTTTTGCATTCTCTTTGCCATCTCAAGAGGCATATTAAGGTCTATTCCTATTACACGAGCCCAAGCTTTTTTAAACAAAACCCCATACCATACAAAGCCAACAATCATTGCACCTACACCAGCAATAAGAACTGCAAGATAATTTATTTCCATATATACGAACTAGTTGTCTTAATAAACGACTACTTATATTGTAGCGTTTATTGGCTCAAAGCAAAATGAAGCCTTTCGGCTTCATTTCAACACTTACTTTACTTGTTGAGACATACTTTGTTTATTGTCATCACAATTATTGCAAGTAGTTGCACTACAATCACAATCAGTTTTACAAGAATTACATTTACAAAATGTACCTTTCATACTGTATCGTCCAGAACCTACGAAAAGAAGTGATAGAAGCCCTGCAAGATACAAAACTTCAAGTTCTATGCCCATAAGCCCGCCCATAGGAAGTTTTACTTTAAATATTGCAACAAGCATTACCACTGAAAGCAACATGGCACTTACTCGTGTGAAAAGACCAATGGCAAGCAAGAATCCTCCAAGTGTTTCTAATGTAGCAACAAGATATGCAAAAAACGATGCAAATCCTAGACTAGCAAAGAATGCGATTGTCCCTTCCATGTTTTGGAATTTTAAGATACCGTGAATAACAAAATATGCTCCAAGTACTACTCGAAGTATAAGGAGTCCTGTATGTTTACATCCTCTCCAGTGCTCAAATTTGTGCATGATTATGAAACGGCGTAGCCGTAATAAAATTACTAATAGTAACTAAAGTATAACAAATTATATATTTTTGAGTAACCATTCATGAATAGTCTCAAGAAGAGACTTTGCCTCTTTGTACGTAAGAGTCTTTTTGGCCTCCTCGTAAGAAAACCACCGTGCATCTTGGGCTTCATTTGAAGCTTCAACTTTCAACTCTTTAGAAAGAACAGAAAGAAAGTAATGTACAATTTTCTTATATTCCTTCCCTGTAGCACTTGAAACAGTATATTTTTCTGTAAAAGAGATGTCAGAAATCACCTCATCAATCCTAACACCTGTTTCCTCAAAAACTTCTCTTTGAGCCGTTTCAAGGTTCGTCTCGTCACCATCAGCATGTCCTTTCGGAAATCCCCAGTGGGCAGTTTTTACTAGCAAAAAATACCACGCATCTTCTTTTTTATATGTAACGACAATACCAAAGGATTCTTCGTCTCTCATATTCGGTTCTTCTCATGCTTCAGTAAAACGACTTTTTTTCTTATCCCTGCACTAAAGCCTCCAATTTTACCATTTGAAGCAATAACCCTGTGGCATGGTATCCGCACCAGAATATTATTTCTTCCAACAGCACTTGCAACAGCTCGGACAGCTTTAGGATACCCAGCCAAATGGGCTAATTCTTTATAAGAAACAGTGTTTCCGTGTGGGATACTTTGTAACTTTTTCCAAACTGCTTTTTCTAGCTTTGATCCTTCAAAAATTATAGGAAAGGAGAGTTTTTTTCTCCCATTGTAAAAATACTCTTCGATCTCTTTTTTTGCAGCCTGAAGTATTTTTGAAACTTTAATATTCTTTTTATGAGCGCGTGCTATAGCCACTTTCGAAATTCCTTCTTTTGTTCCTGAGATAGCCAAAATACCTATCGGTGTCTTGGCAAAAACCACCTCATGTTCATGGGGTGGTTTTTGCGTAGAAGCTTTTTTTTGAGTCTTCGGTACAGTCATCTTTAATTCGATGTTGATTTGATCGCAGAATCACTCTCCTCTACTGTGTTTGATTGGTTGAGAGATTGCTTCACACGACTAATGATTTCATCAGCATTTGAAACTTGTTGTCGGAGAAATTGATACACGGTATTCGCATCACTTTGTTTTCCTTCTCTTTCAAGAGTGAGTCCGAGAAGTAAATATGGGTCAAAGAAGTTACGATTTGCACCGATACTTTGTTTAAGTACTGTCTCAGCTCGTCCATATTCACCACTTCTGAAATACAAAACTCCAAGATTATATAGTGATGTATAGTCTGTAGGGTCTATTGATACTACTTTCTCAAGTGAAGCTTTTGCGTCATTTGAATTATTGTTTGCAAGCGCAAGCTGGTAAAGGAAGAGATACGCACTCTTTGTTGGGTCAGTCAGTGTTTCGCTCGCTACCTCTTTTGCTTTATCAACAT
>CAZDDY010000046.1:0-2649 GCA_964504455.1 uncultured Candidatus Saccharibacteria bacterium
TTACGCCGTTTATCGCTGAAGATATATATCAAAAATTAAAACTTGAAAGTGATCCTGAAAGTGTTCATTTAAATGAATGGCCAACAGGTAATAGTGTTAACTCTAAAACGCTTACTTATATGCAAGAAATACGAGATGTTTGCACGTTAGGAAATTCTTTGCGTAAGAGTTTGAATATTCCAGTAAGACAGCCTTTGGCTCTTTTTAAAATAAATACGAAAGATATTTTCCCAATTCCTGAACAGTATAAAAACATAATTAAAGAAGAACTAAATATAAAAGATATTGTTATGGACGAGTCTGTTAATCTTGGTGAGCTTGACACAAACATAACCCGAGAACTCAAACTCGAAGGTGAATACCGAGAACTTGTTCGTATTATTCAAGATATGCGAAAAGAGAAGGGGTTACAGCCATCTGTATCAATTGTTCTTTCTATTGAAACAAACGAATTAGGCAAAGTGTTTGTTGAAGAATTTAAAAATGAAATTCAAAAAACTGTGGGTGTAAATAAGATCGTTTTTGAAACCAATAATGGCAAAGAATTTGTTATCGCAGAGTATAATTTTAAGATTGCTATATAACTCATGAAAAAAGTTTTTATTATACATGGTTTTGGTGGTGAACCTAATGGAGGTTGGAGAGCCTGGCTAATGTGGCAATTAGCCAAGATGAAAATATGGGCATTTGGTCCACTTATGCCAACGCCGAATACTCCAACAAGAGAGAGATGGGTGGCTGAAATATCAAGGGTAGTTAACAGTCCAGATCAAGATACGTTTTTGGTAGGACATTCTCTAGGAGTCCCTGCTGTTCTACGTTATATTGAGGCACTGCCAGATAATTCGGTCATTGGCGGCGCCTTGCTCGTTTCTGGTTTCACACGAGAACTGCATACAGACAAAAGATACGAAGCATTAAACAATTTTGTTAATACGTCGTTTGATTTTAAAAAAATCAGAAAGGTTTGTCGTAATTTTACCATCATTCATGGGTCAAATGACGAGAGTGTCCCTTTAGTTTACGCTGAAGAACTTCAAGTAAATTTAGACTGTGAATTGATTGTTATTCCAAATGGCGGACATCTAAACAGTTCAGGAGGACGATATGAGCTTCCAGAAGCGCTTGAAGCCCTTAAAAAAATGTTTTAGTAAGGAAATAAGATTGATTGGTACGGTATAATTATAGAGATATGAAAATAAAGAAACTTGGACATTGTTGCGTCGTGGTAGAAGTAAACGGCAAAAGGATTATGACAGATCCGAGCCATGCTGATTATGGCGGAGATTCACTCTCAGAAAGAGGCATATCTTTGGTTATGATAACTCATGAACATGCTGATCATTTGCATGTGGAGACTTTAAAAGAGATTTTAAAAAACAATAGTGAAGCAAAAGTGATTTCAAATTCTTCTGTTGGAAAAATTCTTACAGAGGCAGGCATTGAATATATTAAAGTTGAAGACGGGCAAGAGTATGAATTTGAAGGTATAAAAATTATAGGATTTGGAGACAGGCATGCTGAAATTTACGAAGACTATGGTCAGGTGCAAAACACCGGGTATATGATAGACGGATTTTGTTTTCCCGGCGATTCGTTTAACATGCCGAATCAGAAAGTAGATATCTTAGCATTACCAGTTCTTGGTCCCTGGATGAAAATGAAAGATGCGATAAATTATGCGAAGGAAGTAAAACCCAGAATCTGTTTCCCTGTTCATGATGGACCTCTTAAACCATTTGCAACTTTTGTTTACAAAATCCCAGAACACTTTTTGTCTAAGACTGGAATCACGTTTAAAAAACTTGATATAGGAAAAGAAGAAGAAATATAATGCACCATATTTATCACACCGATGCAATTATCCTTTCATCGGAAAATGGCGGGGAAGCTGACAAAAATTTTCTCTTGTATACCAAAGAACTTGGCTTTATCTATGCAAAGGCACAAGGTATTCGATATGAAAAATCAAAACTTCGTTTTGCATTACAAGCTTATTCCCTTGCTCGACTTTCTTTAGTAAAAGGGAAAGCAGTTTGGCGGATTACGACAGCGACACCCTTAGCATTGTTTTATAACAAAGAAGTTCCGACTTTTGTCTTTGAAACATTCCAAAATGTCACAAACACTCTCAAGGAACTTGTTCCAGGAGAGATACCAGATAAGCGGATTTTTGAGGATCTACGAAATGCTTTTTTGTATATGAGCGGGCAAAAGATAACAAACGAACAAGTCAAAGATGTTGAACTCTGCCTACTTCTTCGGATTCTGTATTACTTAGGGTATGTGGCAGAAAGTAAAGATTTTGCAGATATTTTAGAAGATACATTTTCATTTTATACATTTCTCTATCAAAACCTTTCAAAAAAGAAAGTTGTGCAAACGATCAATAACGCGCTTTTTGCAACAGCCAGGTAGTAATTTTATGATATACTGGAGTCCAGTATGGATACTTCGAAGGATGGGAGTGGAAAACTCGAATCATTGGATCAATCTTTATATAAAGAGGAGGGAGAGTCTAAGGAACACAGACATGGTGTTCCGAGCCAAAAGGGTGCCTCATATAACCACGATTGGGCAGACGTTACTTTAGGTGATACAACCGACCCACTTGTAACACACGGCCCACGAGGCTCATTTTTTAAGAAA
>CAZDDY010000047.1:0-2635 GCA_964504455.1 uncultured Candidatus Saccharibacteria bacterium
CACAAGGATTTTTCCGTTTGGTACAGCGGAGATAGTTATGACCTTTTTGTGTTTCAGTGGTAATGAAACATCCACACTCTCCGCAACGGAAAAATCCTCTATATAAAAATGGTTTGAAACCGCTAGATTTCGGTTTACTTTTTCTTTTCATCACTTCCTGACATTGATCAAAAAGTTTCTTTGGAATAATCGGTTCATGCTTTCCTTCATATATTTCGTTATGCCACCTTATCAATCCGACATAGATCGGGTTATTCAAAATATTCTGACAATTTGAGATTGAAAGTCCAATTTTTCCTTTCAATCCAAGAGCGAGAAACTTTTCGCGGACTTCCCGCAAAGTGAAGTGTCCTGTGGAATATGCCTCGAATAGAGCTTTAATAAGTGGAGCGAGGGTTTTGTGTGGCTCAATGCCTCCTTTTACATTTGTATACCCGAGTGGAGCGTTTCGAGGCCATATTCCTTCTTTCACTTTGTTTCTGTGTCCGCGCTTAATATTCTCGCTCAAATTGTCCACATAATATTTTGACTGACCGAAAGCAATGGAAAGCATGAACTTGCCTTGTGGAGTTGGATCACACCAGAAAGTCGGGAATTTTAGCTCGGCTATCTGTTCAGTATCAAGCAAATAAATTATCTTTCCACCATCAATACTATTTCTCGCCAATCTATCGGGATGCCAAGCTAAAATTCCCGATGCTTCTCCTTTTTCAATACGCAAAAGCATTTCGTTAAATACTGGCCGACCCGGAACTTTGGCGGTTTGTTTTTCCACGAATATGTCTACAACCTCAATATCTTCTTTTATCGCTAAACTCTTTAACTCGGCCAGTTGATCCGAAATGCTTCTAACCTGCCGATCTTCAGTATCGGTGCTTTTGCGTGTGTAGATAAAAAATTTTCTGGTGTGGTTCATATTTTTTGTATTGGCAAACGATGAGCCACGCGGAGCGTGGAAAATCTTGGCGGGAATTGGGTTTGGCGGGAATTCAGCCCAATCATCGGCGCTTCGCGCCGATGCATTTTTTGGCGAGAATGCGAACCCAGAACATTTGCGGTATCTATTGGACAAAGTTCGAATGTATTTCGAGCAAAATCCCAATGATGACTGCTAATCTTTCGCCACGCGCGGAGTACCGCGCGTTCCGCCCTCCGCCCCGTCGCTTTTCCATTCTAATTTGTTTCGGCGGGGGTGTTTTTGAAAAGGTATGAGCGATGGGGCTTCGGGCGGGCTTGTAGTGCATTATACTGCACTCTTGCAATACAATGCAAGTTTTCATACCATATGAAATATGGAATCAAGTGAGAAACTAGGTAAAAACCTTAAAAAATTGCGCTTGAAAAAGAACATGTCGCAAGGTGATTTGGCGAAGGCCCTTGGTGTAGATAGGGCATATATCAGCAATATTGAAAATGGTCGAATGAACCCTACT
Organism: uncultured Candidatus Saccharibacteria bacterium; assembly: GCA_964504455.1. Classification (GTDB taxonomy): domain Bacteria; phylum Patescibacteriota; class Minisyncoccia; order Phycocordibacterales; family UBA9973; genus CAZDDY01. Next base: position 1,434 of record CAZDDY010000047.1, read on the forward strand.
CTTTCTACTCTAGAAAAAATCGCAGGGGCACTAAGATCACCTATTAAAAATTTAGTTGAATAGTATGGAACACCCAGATTTTTTAGAAAAGAAATATCCTGATCTCCCTGGCTCAAAGCCAGTTGAACGGGCAGTTGAGCAAGCCAAAAAAGATCCGAAACGAGAATTTGCACCTCATACGCGCGATGAGCGAATTCAAGCGTACCTCGATCGTCTTGATCGTATCGTAGCGAACGAGCGAGAATGGGAGCTTTTAAAAAATAAAATTGTAAAAGATTTCGTTATCGATCTTGACGATGAAGAAACATTATTTAAAATTGCAAATGGTCTCTATGAATCCGAAAAGAAACTTATTTTAGAACGCGGACAAGGCGCCCATATTGGCGGACTAGAACAACAAGTAGAGGAAGGTGGAGGAGTTGTCGAGATGTATAGAGATCAAGTATTAGAAAAGCGAGATATTCAGGAAAAAACAATTCGCTCATGGCTCGATTATCTTCAAGTAAATGATGCTCATTATCCAACCTGGTTTCGCTATTTTGTGGTGCGTAATCTTCAAAAAATGGGTACCCTTGATAAAGAAAAGGGTGAGTATTCAAAAAGAACAGCATACACTGTCGCCGCTTTCCCAGAAATAAACTCTGAATCACTCGGTTTAGTATATCGCTGGCTCACTGTTGGTATTGGTAATAAGGAGTTTGTGCCCAAAGAAGGAGATACTGTAGATGAGTCAAAGGAAAAATTGCGAAGGCGAGGCGAACTTCAGAAAATCATAGACAAAAAAGATTTTGTAAAATTGTACACATTTGCACAAATAGAGTCTGCGGGGGCACTCAATCGTGAATCACTGCAAGGAGAATGGAAAAAATATTCTCAAAACTCAGACTATGCGATTTTAGAAGATGCACTTGACGGTAAGGGTACAGGTTGGTGTACAGCAACAGGGTCAGCACAAGCTCACCTTAACAGAGGAGATTTTTATGTTTATTTCACCAAAGGCAAGTCAGGTGTGTTTAGTGAACCCCGCATTGCAATACGTATGGAAGGTAACCATGTGGCAGAAGTTCGCGGAGTAAATCACCGACAAGAACTGGAGCCTGCACTTGTTGATATTGCCACCGAAAAGTATCATGCGCTTCCTGGCCGCTCGGTGTTGTTGTTCGAGCACGCGGGATTGCAGGTGACGCCGGCGGTGTGCGATG
>CAZDDY010000048.1:0-2587 GCA_964504455.1 uncultured Candidatus Saccharibacteria bacterium
TTTAGGCCTGTATTGAACTGCTTCAAGTATATGAGCACTTTCTATTTCCTCTTTTCCTTCGAGATCAGCTATGGTACGTGCAAGTTTAATCACACGATGATATGCCCTCGCAGAGAGATTAAGTCTCTCTGCAGAAAGTAGTAGTATCTTCTTTACTTCATCAGTTAATGTAACCAAAGCATCAAGCGCACGGACATCCATATCACTATTTGTTTTGTATGTAAAATTATTTTCGGCAAAACGCTTTTTCTGTATCTCGCGAGCTTTTTGAATCTTTTCCTTTATGCTTTCACTTTCTTTTTTTGTTTCATTTTTTTGTTGCAGTGATTCATACGAAACTTCAGGTACTGTGATCCATATATCAATACGATCAACAATTGGGCCGGATAATTTTCGTTTATAACGCAAAAGATCATTTGACGTACATGTGCAAGGTTTTGTTTGCGAGAGTGCGTTTCCACATGGACATGGATTCATTGCAGCTATAAGAATAAAATTTGACGGGAAGAGTGCTGTCCCTTTCGCACGTGAGATTGAGACAACCTTATCTTCAAGTGGTTGCCGTAAAGATTCTATGACGCGTTTATCAAATTCTGGAAACTCATCAAGAAAAAGAACTCCTCGATGTGCAAGTGTTACTTCTCCTGGACGTGGTGTTGCACCTCCGCCAATAACTGACACGTAGGAGGCTGTATGATGTGGGCAACGAAATGGTGGCTCAACAATAAGTGTGCCTGGCTTCATGCCAGATATAGAATGAATTCCTGTAACTTCAAGCACCTCGTTTGTATCAAGATATGGCAGGATGCCTCTAAATGCTCGTGCAAGCATTGTTTTACCAGTTCCAGGGGAACCAATAAGAGCGATATTGTGCCCGCCAGAAGCTGCGATTTCAAGCCCTCTCTTTGCGCTTTCCTGCCCACGGATATCTCCCATATCAAGCACGTCGGAAGAAAATATATATTCTATGTTAGTTGTTTCCTCTGGCAATACAACTTCCTCTCCAGAGAGGTGTTTAATTACTTTTTCAAGTGAAGGAAACGCAAATATATGTATACCTGGAACAAGTGCTGCTTCAACTTTATTTGATTCTGGAATAAATACCTCAGAAAAGCCTTGTCTTTTTGCTTCCTCAACTAAGGCAAGGACACCTTTTATTGATTTTAATGTACCATCAAGCGCAAGTTCTCCTAAAAAAACTTTTTTACTTGGATCAAAGATAATTTCCTCGTTTGCAAGCAGATATGCAAGTGCGATACCGAGATCAAAATATGCTCCTTCTTTCTTTAGATCTGCCGGTGAAAGAGATATAACTATTTTTTGATTTTGAGATTTTGGTGATGCAAATCCAGAATTTTTTATTGCTGCAGAAACTCTATCTTTTGCCTCTTCTACAGAACGCTCGGGTACTCCAACAACAGAGAACGAATGAAGTCCGCGAGAAATATCTGCTTCAATTGAAATGAGTTCCCCTTTTAAAAGATATGGTTGTGCTGCGTATATTCGAGCGATTGCCATAGCAATTTCTGCCCGTATGGGCGGAAACTATTTTTGTGTATGCGCCATACACGTTCTAGCTGCCGGATTTGCAATAAGTCTTTCCTCTTCGATTGCCTCTCCTGAAACTTCACAGACGCCGTAGGTGTTTGATTCAATTTTTAGCAAAGCATCTTCTATGTCTTTTAACCTTGCTTCAAAGACTGAGAGAGTTGCACTTCTTTGTTCAAACTCCTCAAAACGGTCAGCCATATCATTTTCATCAACAATACTATCATCAGCAACTTCAGGTACTGCCTCCCAATCTTTCCGTGCACTGTCTTCAACTCCCATACTTGAAAGCTGCTTAACCAAAGATTCCTTTTCTTCTATCAATTTTTGTTTTTGTGTATTTGTATCAATCATGTGTTTATCTTAGCAGGCACGCCAACTAGGAGCAACTTCAAGGGGCTTCTTTAGTGGGCAATTTTCGCCTGTGTTAATCGATCAGTGACAATACCGACCACAGATTCGTCATTCGTAATAAGCAAAAGATCTTGTCCTTCACCTAAAAAAGTATAGAGAAGTACTGTTTTACCAGTATCATCAACAAGTACCCTTGTGTCCTGGTTTTTCACTACTTTGTCTTTAAACAAAGAAATATTTGTGACTGACTCTCCCGGAATAGAAAAAAATGTTTTCATATCATCAAACAATGCTCTTTCCCATGAAAGCATTCCGGAAAAAGAATTCGGATACGAATTACTTTTTATAAGAAGAAATATATTATTTTTTTCAGAAACAGTCACTCCTAAAAGCAATGACTCGGTGAATGATCTAAGAAGTGCAGGAGTTGTGCGAGTTTCTAGAAAGCTAAATAACTCACTAGGAGTAACAACAACTTTCTGGCCTTGTGAATTTTTTTGTGTAAGAAGTATACGGACAATTGTATCTTTTGGATCTTGAATGCCTTTCCATTCACTCTCAAGTGTTTTTAGAAAAGAGGTAGTATCAAGGCTTGTAATTTCTATTTCACGTACTGAGTCAGTCTTTATTGTTGTGTATTCTTCGAGAGAGATTGGCGGAGTAAATGGAGTCTTGTCTTTTTTAA
>CAZDDY010000049.1:0-2522 GCA_964504455.1 uncultured Candidatus Saccharibacteria bacterium
TCGGGGCGTAGTATATCGGTAGTATATATGTTTTGGGAACATAAGGGCCGAGTTCGATTCTCGGCGCCCCGACTCATTACTCAACCAGATAAGTGGGACTTATCTGTGGCCCCGAAGGGGATAAGGGCCGAGTTCGATTCTCGGCGCCCCGACAATTTTGAAGGAACCGCTGTGGCGGTTTTTTCTTTTTAGCGTTACAGTTAGAGTGAAACAAAGTAAACTTCTATGACAACTAATGAACCAGGCGTGATGATGCTTCTGGCAACAATCACCATCTTTATTGGGATCGTTGTGGTTTTGTTTGTTCATGAGATACGAGAGACAATACGAAAAAAGTCTATTCGCTATATTTTATTAAAAAATGTTTACAGAGATTTTGATCCAAAAGATTTCAGAAAGTTACTTCTTTTTTTTCGAATAAATAAAGACAAAAAGTATCCTGATATCTATTTCATTTTTTTAATTCAAATCGTTTCTCATTTTCCTGAACAGTACGAATTCTATTTGCAAAAAGTGCTTGATGTTATAAAAATGCGGACACAAGGTATCTCTAAAGAAATTCAGAAGGCCCTAGATGAGTTTATAGACACATACTCGTCTCATACTAATAAAATAGCTGTTTCATAAAAAACTGCGACCACACGCAGTTTTTGTTTTTTTATAGGTAGTGTATACTTTCGTATTATTACTTAGGCAAAATTATATGGATATACCAGGAACAAATGTAGCAAGAACGAAACTCCAAGGTTTTATGGATTTTATTCGAGAGCAAGGAGTGGTTGGGCTTGCTGTCGGTTTTATTTTAGGAGGAGCAGTCTCAAAGACTGTTTCATCACTTGTCGATAATGTTATCAACCCACTTATCGGTCTTTTGCTTGGAAAAGTAAATCTTGCAGATAAAGCAGTTGTTATGGGAAATGCTTCCTTAAAATACGGTGCTTTTATTTCTTCTATTGTTGATTTCATTATCATCGCAGCAGTAGTCTATTTTGGTGTGAAGGCACTTGGCTTGGACAAGTTAGACAAAAAGAAAGAATAATTTTGGCACAGAAAATAAATTTACTTTTAGAGTCTTCTCTGGTATATTTTCTGTGCATTTGCGGGATTAGTTTATCGGTAAAACAACAGTTTTCCAAACTGTGGTGAGGAGTTCGACTCTCCTATCCCGCACTCAAAACAGTTAGTCCGGATGCGAAAGCATTCGGGCTTTACTGTTTTACTGCGGTCGGAGAGTCGAAAGACGGAGGCGGTATACAAGACGAACAGAGTGAGTGCTTGTCGCCGAGTCCGGGGAGGAAGTTCTTACGAGCGAAGCGAATTAGAAACTTGACCCCGACTCTCCTATCCCGCACTCAAAACAGTTAGTCCGGTGCCAAAACGTCGGGCTTAAAATAAAACCGGCCAGATGGCCGGTTTTATTACTTTTGTTCTTCCTGAATTCTTTTTTGGGCTGCTAGAAAATCTTCTGCAGTTGCGGTTTTTTTGATTCTTTCGGCAAGAATGAGGTATTCACTATATGAAACCACCTTGCCTTCTAAAAAACCACCATCTGGTTTGTGTGGATTAATTGTCGGGTATCCTTCATTTGGTCCTTCCATGTAAGTATCCTTATCTATTACCATGACATAATCTCTAGATAAACTGTTTAACTGTTTTACATCGTTTAACATCGAAGAGCTTGAAGCAGTAAGCCCAAGATTTTTAAGGAATTGTCTTATTTTTTCTGCCTTGTTGTCATCTTTATTGAATTTTTCCTTTGTGACATCAAATCCAATAACATAGACTTCTTTGGTACTATCCGAACTTTTTACTTGCTGTGAGGCTACTATTTTTAAACCCTCATATTCTTGACCAATAAAAGATTCTTTTGGTAGAGCTTTTGTTTCGTGAATAGCTGAATCTGTTTCGACTGGTTCAATCTTTTTTATTTCTTTTTCTGGGGCAAATGCTTCTAACATATAGAAAACTATATCATGAAAAGATATAAATAAAAAAACGCGTCTTTCGACACGTTTGTAAAACTTTGTTGGTATAGACCTAACAATAAATTATTTCTCTTGATTCTTTGAGGTAAAACAAGAGTTGTTCTTGCTTTTTTGTATAGCATTGGATGTAGTCAATACCGGCCTTTAAAAAAATGGCCAATGCATCACTCCCATCTAAACCATTAGCATAGACCCCAACAGCAACGGCTTTCACAACCTTTTTTTCTGTAATGGGCTCATGCCTCATGATTTCATCGTTGATTTTAAACACCTTATCGCTGGTGAGCTGTGAGGTGTAGAGGATGACATCAGGTAGCCACTCGACAATTTTTTTAATTTTTTTGTCAAAATGGAGATAAAAATCCATCATGGTTACCCAGAGGACTTGCTCCTGTCTGTCTGTGACGAACTTGTTGTCGATTAATACGCAAACTAAATCTGTGCAATCGATTTCACCTTTTCCAATGATGAGAAACTTTTTGTTCATAAAAATGATCCTTTTTGGTTTTTAATTTTGAAATTTGTTCTCACGCATAC
>CAZDDY010000050.1:0-2519 GCA_964504455.1 uncultured Candidatus Saccharibacteria bacterium
AAAAGACCAGCGACAACCAAAGCAAGTTGCTTAAGATTCGTGCGTAATTTCATATGTAAAATTGTAACACATACATACAAAAAACAGACAAGGAGACTGTGAAAAAGCTAACTTTTGTCCCAATTGGAACCTAAATTGCTTTTTCTTTAAAATTTCAATAGTATGCAAAACATGACTAAGAAAGAGAAAAATACTGTTTCTTCTTCAAAAAAACCTATTCTTTCTGGTAATTGGAAAAATACGACTTTTTGGAATTTTTACTTAGACGAACAACTGCCCGAAAACACGGTAGCAACAACTGCAACAGCAGTAGTTATATTTGAAGAAAAAATTTTACTCGTTGAATCTGCAAAAAGAGGATGGGAACTCCCGGGTGGACATATTGAAAATGGAGAAACAATAAGGGATGCACTTGTAAGAGAATTATTTGAAGAAGCAGGTGTAGAAAATATTTCAGATATTAGTATGTTTGGGTACAACGAAATAATTAACCCTGATACTGGAAAAATAAACAAGGCAACAGGGTTGCCGTATCCAAAGTATGCATATGACGTTCACTTTGTTGTTCAAACAAAGACAAAACCACTGGGATGCCAAGATGGAACATGTGTAGATGTGAAATTATGTAAGAGCACTGATATGGAAATTTCACTTTCAAAAACGAGGGAAATAATTTTGCTAGGATATAACGCATTTTTAAAAAAAAATCCTAACCAGTAAACAACTAGTTAGGATAGAGAAGAAATAATTTCTTTTATTTCTACTTCAAGATTTGTGAGCTTCAAAAAAACTGCAGAATCCTGTGCCCGTTTTAAACAGAACAGAGTTGCCTCTATATGAGGAAACATAAAAGATGCTTGTAACAAATTCTGATACACGGCACAATAGTGGTAATCAACCGAGCTTATGTGTATATTTTTTTTTGAGAGAAATGAAATACAATCTGCGATTAAATCCTCTCTTGTTGAGTGACTTTTCAGACGATAATCATCTACAAACAACACAAAATCAATCAGGAAAGATTCACCTAAAACCAAGTCAAAATCAAAAGTATAGATCTGTGACCCATCAAGAATCCAGTTGCTAGGATTCCTGTCTGTAATAATAGTCCGACTCCTTACCATAGCATCTGAATTTAGATGTTGACTCACAGGATCAAAGGAACTTTCTTTGACTGTTAATTCGCCAAAAACTCTACTCATGTGCTTTCTCAACTTTTCGTAGTAACCTTGTTTAGTAGACAGATTTTCCACAAGAGGCTGTATGCTGCCTAACTTAGAACTCAGTAGTAACGACTGGATACCAAGAATTAAATTCCAGATTTTGTGCATTGTGTTTAAAGAAACTGAATGTGTGTGCAGATTAACACCGCAGATTTTTTCATATATTGCTATTTCAACTTCATTGCCAAATCCACACACTACAGCATGAGGAACTCTTACTTGCACTGACGTTAAAGACAAAATAACTTCCAATTCATTTTTCAATCTTTTCTTTTGGGAATCATTAATCTTTAAAACAAAACTTTTTTCTTCCGGGAAAGAATTTTCTATCTGTAAGAAAAAAACTTTGGCGCTATGACTTTCAATTGGTGTAATAATGAGCGAGTTATTTTGTAAACTCTTTTGAAGATGCAAGAAAAGCACTTTATCATGTAACTCTAGGCCTGCTTGTTCAGAAACCAAAAAATTCTTGAGAAGCTCCGCGGTGATATTGCCTTTTTTCATAACGTTATATTTTTGGATGTTTAAGAAAATAGCTTAACGTGGATGCAATAAGTGCAACCTCGCGATTCACTCCCTTTTTTATCTCATCCAATTTACACATAGTAAAATTAGGCAGAGGAGAATTGTTCTGGAATACAATTATTTTGGCTTCAGGAAACAACTTCTGTGAAAGTTGGGCTGTCAGTATATCCTTACCGTTTTTTTCGTCAGACCGGCCTACAGAAATAACATCTGGTGAATTAAACTGCTTAAACTTGATTGGAGCTAATTTTGAATCTTCAGAAAAAACATCTTCACCAATCAAAATAAAATCTGGTTGGCGATTTTTGTAAAAAAATTCACTCAACACATCAATTTCAGCATCACCGTGGCCAATTTTACTTTTCCTTTTTAGAAGATAATTTTTCCAAAAACTCTGATACTAAATCTATTTGCTCTGGCCCTAAATCTGTTTTACTGTGGAATATATCACCCGCCACAATACAAATAGAATTATTGGTTTTTCTTTTATTTATTTCAGAATAAACATTTTCAAATACATATTTATACTCATCGTGTCTTTTAAAAATTCTAATGTGTATATCACTTATATGAAATATTTTATCTATAGAATCAATTTGTACTTGTAGTTCGTGTATCATAATAATTAATTTATTTAACGGTTATAAAATATATAATATTAGATGCCATTATGGGCATTTCAAAAAGTCACTTTTGACTTTGAATTAAATTTTGAAAACCGATTATATATTAATACTCATACAGTACTTTGATAATTATTTTTAAAACTGG
>CAZDDY010000051.1:0-2221 GCA_964504455.1 uncultured Candidatus Saccharibacteria bacterium
TTTGAAGAGTAGTTTTGAGAGCGCAAAGAGCATATACAAAACAACAAGAAGACCTAAAATGCCCGTGGTTGCTGCAATAGTTGGAATATACCCGATACCTGATTGTACTGTTTTTATGCCGAACGCATTTTCTTTAACTGCATTTGCTTGAGGAAAAATAGAACTAAATGTATTTGGACCTGTTCCTACTACAGGATTCTTCATAACACTTTTTGCAAATGTTTTTGCAGTTGCAAGTGGTGAAGCATAGACTTCAACATACCCAACGGAGCGGTATTGATTTACTTTATTTTGAATATCAGGACCGGCAACTAACCCAATAATTGAAAGAAAGGCAAGTAATGCGACCGTCACTGGAAAACGACGATTTTCTGTTGCGCCAGGATTAAATGCGTAGAAATATACACAGAGAGCAATCGCAATTAATCCTAAGATTATCCAAATAACGTTAAAGCTTGCGACAAGCAAAAATACTGTTGAGAGAGTAATAACTGCAATAAGTCCGATGCGTCCCCATGATGAAAGTGGGCGTCTAAATTCAATAAGAAGAACTGCGAAAAGAAGTAGTAATCCTATCAAGATAGAAAGATCGTAGAATGAACCAAAAAGAGAAGCAGTAAAAGTTGGAAGAATTCCAGCATTAAAGAAACTTGGGAATAAAATAAGTCCTGATTGCCAGATTAGGAAAAAAGTTCCGACAAAAACTATTCCGCGAATAACTCGTCGGACAGATTGCACGGAACGAACAGTGCTTGCAGAAATCATGATAAGAAGTGCCCATAGGAAAATAAAGAACACTGTGGAAGGTTCTGTTCCGTATCCAATGATATTAAAACGGAATGCTCGAGAGGCGGCCGCAGAAGCAAGCACAACAATCATAAGAAGAATTAAAGAACCAACGAAAGGTGTTTGCGGAATAAAGAGAGCTCCTTTTTTTAATGATTTAAGAATTAATGCAATAACAGCTATTACAACTAATACTGTAATAAAAAGATACTGTGAGGTCACAACTGCTGTACCTGAAAACGGAAGTACTGCGAATGGAGCAAGAACAAGAATTCCAAAAAAACATGCTCGTGTCAGACCATCAAGTGATTTAAACAAAGCTATAGCTCTTCCAATAGCATCAGAAAGGGGCTTAAATAATGTATTCATAATTATCCTAATTTACTAATAACTTACTACGCGACAAATGAGTACGTGTCATAAAAGTATAGCATTGGAAGCCCTTTTTTGACTAGATTTCTCTCCCCATATATCTATGTTAAAATTCGAGCCCTGGGAAAGGTGCAAGAGTGGTTTAATTGGCAGTCCTGGAAAGACTGTGTGTGGGAAACCGCACCGAGGGTTCGAATCCCTCCCTTTCCGCCAAAATTAGTTTTTTATGTTTGACGTAATCGTCTAAATATAAGCAAAATAATCCAAATTCCAAGCAACAAAGTTAATCCGGCAATAGCAACACTTACCAGATCGACTCTATACGGCCTATCGGTAAGATGTACATCTAGGTTTTCATCGAGAATTTTTACAAATTTTTTTAGAACTGAATTATCGCTTGGAACATATATTTTTTTTGGGACAAAAGGAAATGCAATAATTTTTATTTCTCCTCCGGTCTCGATTTGAGGCTCTTCTTCCTGAATAATAGATGGAATAAAAATACAAAAATCTCCCTGTGCTTGAAATTGTTTTGGTACGATTTCCTGATACCCTGGAAGATTTGAACACAGATCACTAGGTGCTTGTGCGCAATTATTTTGCTCATCTAAAATATACCCTTCCGGTATCTCAGGTTGTGTTCCAGAAATATTTTTACACAAATCCATCGTCTCAGGAAAGCACTGTATTCCTTCTCGTATATATCCTTTTGGTATCACTTCTTGTATACCTAAAATATTTGTACATAAATCTGGTTTTGCACATTCATTTGGGGAGACTTGAAGTCCTGGAGTACTTGGACAAGCATCAACTGGATCTAAAATACAATTCCCTTCTTCGGTCAGTGTGTACCCGAAGGGCATTGAGGTTTGGACCCCTAAAATATTAAGGCAGAAATCTACCGTTTCCAAAACACATGCACCAATTTCGTTGTAAATAAATCCGTCGGGCATATTTTGCTGATCACCCGAGATATTTGGGCAGACATCAACAATCGGAATGCATGCTCCATTTGGTGCCACAGTATAGCCTTGTGGAAGTGTAGCTTGGTTTTCAGGAAGAT
>CAZDDY010000052.1:0-1897 GCA_964504455.1 uncultured Candidatus Saccharibacteria bacterium
GTTATTTTAGAAAGGAGAGACATTGACAATTTTCCTATATTTGTTATAATTATAGGGATAAATTCACAAATCAATAACGTATAAAATCAACGCAATGAAAAAGATTATCACCTTCGTTACCGCATTATTCTTTTTTTCTTTCACCGGCCTGGCTCAGGATAACGACCAGAAGGTGTTTACCTTCAAAAAAGTAAACAATCAGTGGTCCATGTACAGCGACGGCACAACTGTTCAGCAATACGCTGATGCCGGCAACGACGTAACTACCCTGGTGAAAGCGACCATTGAAGGCCGTGAATACATCATGGAAAAAGACGATTATTCCAATTACGAAAAAGTGTATGGAAAAACAACCGGCACCAACGTGGAACCCGCAGAAAAAAAAGAAAAAGTGAAAGACAAAAAACTGGCCGTTGAAAAAATTGCCAATGTGGGCACCAGCACTATACCGACAAAGAATGGCTGGATCATGATCCCGGATGTATCATTGGGAATATCAACAACCAAAGTTGATAAAGATGGTGTTGTGAAAAAAAACACATTTACTATTTCCAACGTTGCATCAACAGTACTCTCCGGCATCAATCTTGCCAGAGGTAACCAGGCATACATGTACGGTTATGGCGGCGGGTGGTTCAATATGCCCGTAATTTATTAAAGATATAACCAGGACGGTTATTTACGACAAGGGCGCTTTTATCGAAAGATAGGCGCTCTTTTTTATTTTCTATAACAGCGAATCTTGTTTCGGTTCTTTATATTCAAAGCCTAAATGTTCATAGGCTTTTTTTGTTGCAGTACGCCCGCGAGTAGTTCTTTCTATAAGTCCACGCTGAAGTAAGTATGGTTCAACAACCTCTTCAATTGTTGCTTCTTCTTCTCCGGTTGCTGCAGAGAGAGTATTTAATCCCACAGGTCCACCATTAAATTTTTCAATAAGCGTAGTCAAAAGCGAACGATCAGATTCAGAAAGTCCAAGCTCATCGATACCTAAAAGCGAGAGTGCTAGAAAAACTGTCTTTTTATCTAAACCTTTTTTATGTACTTGTGCATAGTCTCGACAGCGTTTCAAAAAGTAGTTTGCAGTACGAGGAGTAAACCGTGCACGCTTGGCAATTTCCACAAGCGCTTCATCATCTGCTTCTATCCCTAAAATTTTTGCAGACCTCTTCACAATTTTTTGAATATCTTCTTCAGAATAATATTCAAGACGAAAGACTCCACCTGAAAATCTTGAACGAAGCGGAGAAGAGAGAAGTGCAATACGAGTTGTTGCACCAATCAACGTAAATTGTGGGAGATCTAGCTGAATCGTTCGTGCTGACGGGCCTTTACCGATGATAATATCAAGGACACCGGACTCCATGGCGGGGTAAAGCACTTCTTCAATCATTTTATTTAATCGATGTATTTCATCTATAAATAAAATATCACCAGGGGAGAGATTCGTAAGAATAGATGCAAGGTCTCCAACTTTATCGATCGCAGGACCCGATGTTACTTTCATTTGCCGTCCAGTTTCTTTTGCAATCAAGTGTGCAAGTGTTGTTTTGCCAAGTCCTGGGGGACCATAAAAAAGAATATGTTCTGCCGGGTGATTTCTCTCTGATGCAGCTTGAAGCAAAATTCTAATGTTTGCTTTTATGCTTTCTTGGCCAACATATTCGTCCCACATATTTGGACGAAGAGTCTGGTCAAGGTATTTATCGTTATTAGTTTCTTTATTTTGATCTGCCATAAGACTTGACAAAAAAATTTGATTGTGCTAAACTACTCATTAAGTAGACTTGTTCACAGCGTATGCACAGAGTTTATCACAGAAGGTGATAGACACCTATTTTCATATGGCATACGATAGTAAAGCTCAGGAAAAAGAGCCATATTTGGATGGCATAGG
>CAZDDY010000053.1:0-1605 GCA_964504455.1 uncultured Candidatus Saccharibacteria bacterium
CCTAGGTATCGCTGAGTTTTATATAAAACTTACCATTGACGGGGAAAGCTATGATCCCTTTTCTGCAGAAGCCCTGAAGGTTCTTCCGCCGACTCATCCATCATATCGTCAGAGAATAATTGATTCTTCGAGAAAAAAGTTTGCAACGCCTCTTGAAGAAACACGGCAACGAATGATAGAAGAAGAATCAACGATCATAAGAAGTGCTTCAGAGAAAGCTGCAATCACTGGTAACAAAGGAGCACAAACAGAGGCTCCGACACAGAGTGAGCCACTTATATAACTAAATTTTCATGGAAACGAGAACCTGCCAAAATTGTAAGAGAGATTTTATTATCGAGCAGGAAGATTTTGATTTTTATCTCAAAATTAAAGTTCCACCACCAACATTTTGTTCCGAATGTCGAAAGCAACGGCGACTACTGTTTAGAAATACTCATGCTTTATATAGAAGAAAAGATAGTATGACTGGTAAGGATATTATCTCAATTTATTCTCAGGATAAAAATTTAAATGTTGTTGATCAAAAGTTTTGGTGGTCTGACGACTGGGATCCAATGGATTATGGGAATGAATACAATTTTTCTCTACCATTCTTCCAGCAATGGAGAGAGCTACGCGATAAGATACCAGTACAAAGCATGTCGAATTCAAAGGCAGTAAATAGCGATTACTGCAATGTTGCAGAAGAGAGTTACGATTCATATCTTGTGTCAGCATCTTGGAAAATTGAAAGAGCATTATATTCTGATGCAGTTTCAGAGATTAAAGACACTATGGATGTTCACGTAATGCACCGATCGGAATTTTGTTACGAAGATGTCAACTGTACTGACTCTTATAAGTTGTTTTATTCTCATGATACCCATGCAACAACTGACTCATATTTTTTGTATGATTGCCGCGGATGTACCAATTGCTTTATGTCATCAGGTCTTCGAAACAGAAGCTATGTGTGGGGTAATCAGCAGTTGAGTAAAGAAGAATATACCGAGAAGTTTAAAAATCTTAATTTGGGAAGTTATGCAGTAGTAGAAGAAAAAAAACAAGAATTTGAGGAGATGAAAAAAAATGCTATTCATCGATTCGCACACTTTACAAACTGTTTTAATGTCTCAGGAAATCATATAGAAAACGGAAAAAATGCTATTTACTGTTTTGATTGCTCAAAGGGTGTAGAAGATTCCAGAGATGTTTTTTGGTCGGTTGATGCAAAAGACTGTCATAGTTGTGGTCCGGGTATTGGAGGGGCAGAGTTTTTATATGAGTCGTTTGATGCGGGCGCAGGTGGAGGATCGTGTTATTTCTGTAGTGTCGTATATTACTCAGATCATGTTGAGTATTCAGTCAATTGCTACAATTGCTCAAATGTGTTTGGTTGTATTGGATTACGAAATAAAAAATATTGCATTTTAAATAAACAATATTCTAAAGAAGAGTACGAGGCACTTGTTTCTAAAATAAAAAAACACATGGATGACACGCCGTATGTTGATGCAAAAGGAATCATATACAAATACGGTGAGTTTTTCCCGGCTGATCTGTCAACATTTTTTTACAACGAGACAGTTACCATAGATTATTTTCCATTAACGTAAAAGGTAG
>CAZDDY010000054.1:0-1535 GCA_964504455.1 uncultured Candidatus Saccharibacteria bacterium
TTGATCTTTCTGAAAATCCAAAAAAATATTTAATGCCTGGTGGGTATAAAAAATAAAAGGCCCGTTAAAAATAACGAACCTTAGTGTAAAAATAAAATTACTGAGACCATCTTTGCTTTCTCCTTTTTTCAATTTCTGCATCAACAATTTCCTTTCCAATGATTTCTTTTACATCTTCAAGTGATTGCAAGATGTGCAAAGCATGTGTACCAAAGCGTTCGACTCTTTGCTCCTGATTTGCTGCAGAATATTCTCTGGTCAGCAATTCCCATGTCCCGTGATTTTTATAGATTGCGGGGTGAGCAATTTCAATGTGCGTAGGCCTTGGTGTACACAAGAACCAAAATTTGATCAAATGTTCTAGGTGTACCCCGTATCGTTCCTGTTTATCATGTTCAATGGCAAACAAGAAACAGCGCCTTGTCATTCCCCAAAATCCAGTTAAGGGATCGGTAATATCCCATCCTGTTGCTACTCTCATTTGGGCAGTAACAGAGATATTTAAGAAGTCACGGTCAAGCGGAACACCAATTCGTTCAGAATCTTTATGGTATCTTGATGCGACTACAAGGTCTGTTTGGTTTAAAAGCAATACATCAACCATCTTCTGCAGAACAAGTTCGTCGTGTTGACCATCAGCATCCATGGTGATAGTAAAATCAAAGTTTTCATCCATGGCAATTTTGTACCCTCGACGTAAACTTAATCCTATTCCAAGATTTCTTTGGTTGTGCACAACCCGGCATCCATTTTCTTCAGCAACTGTTGCAGTTGTGTCATTTGACCCATCATTCACCAGAACAACAGTAATATCGATTTTTCCAACTGCCTTAAATTCATTTACCACTTTCATGAGACGAGGCAAGAAGGATTTAAGTGATGCTGCCTCATTACATGCAGCAATGATAATAAGAGCTTTTTTCATTTATTTTTTTTATTTAGTTTTTAAGGTAATTTTCTAGGCAAAATGTTTCTCTGCCATCTTGAGAATTTTTCCTTCGTCTTCGTATAACGAAAAATTCTCAAGACGATAGAGGGCGGTAAGATAATCTACAAAAACTATAGTTTCGTGTTCTTTGTCATGATTTTTGATATCTCCAGATAAAGGGGTTCCAATAAAGTAATGAGTTTCTTTGTTTATAAAATCTCCTGATCTTTCGAAAGTTGAATCAATTTTGCCTATATAGACACCAAGATCAATATCCAGTCCTGTTTCTTCTTTTACTTCACGCAGCGCAGTTTGGTCTAAGGTCTCATTTTCTTCCTGTGTTCCTTTGGGAAGGTGCCAACTATTAGTAGTTTCTCGATGCATGATGAGGATCTCCATTTTTTCCCCATTTTTCCTGTATATGATAGCACCACTTGAGATATGTTTTTTCATAAACTACCAATGCAAGCTATCCTAACACAAAAGCAAAAAATAGACTATAATCACAGTATTATAAGATAATCGGAGCCCTCAGACAGGTAGTAGTGAAGCCTCAGTTACGAGCTTTCAATACTAAAGTCTGGGGACTCGCAAAGAGTTATGCAAA